>JANOVJ010000077.1:0-4244 GCA_031417295.1 bacterium
TAGTCGGCCGCGGCGGGCAGCGCCGCGGGGGGGCTCGCGAACCCCGCCGGCCAGCAAGCGTTCAGCCGGGCCCGAAGGGGATGCCGAGCATGAGCCAGACGATCAGCAGCAAGGTCCAGACCACCGTCAGCACGACCGCATACGGCAGCATCAGCGCGATGACCGTACCGACCCCCGCATCCTTCTGGTAGCGCTGCACGAACGTGACGATCAGCGCGAAATACGGCATCAGTGGGTTGATCACGTTCGACGGCGAATCGCCCACCCGGTAGGCGGCGAGCACGGCCTCGGGCGCAATGCCGAGCTGCATGAACAGCGGCACGAACACCGGCGCGAAGATCGCCCACTTCGGGATGATCTGCGGTATCAGGATGCCGACCACGAACACGACGCCCACGAACCCGGTCAGCAGCGGCACCGTGCCCAGGCCGGCCTGGCCGAGGGCGTCGCCCAGCTTCACCGCGGCCACGGTGCCCATGTTGGTGTAGCTGAAGTAGGCGACGAACTGGCTGATCACCAGCAGCAGGAAGATCAGGCCTCCCAGGCTGCCGATGGTCTTGACGACCGCATTGATGGCATCGGCGGCGGTCTTGAACGTTCCCGCGCCGATGCCGTAGGCCAACCCCGCGCCCAGGAACAGGACCGTGATCACCACGATCAGGCTCTGCATGAACGGCGAATCGCCGATGAGAGCGCCCGTCTGCGGATGGCGCAGCGGCGCGCCTGACGGCAGCGCAAGCAGCGCGAACAGGGCGACGACGGCGAGGAACCCCCACAACGCGAACTTCAGGCCGCGCCGCTCGTTGTCTGCCAGATCGCCGTCGTTCCCGGCGGGCTTGCCGCCCTGCCAGGGGCCGAGGCGTGGCTCGACCACCTTGTCGCTCACGAGCGCGATCACGACCGTCAGCAGCACCACCGAGGCCACCGAGAAATAGTAGTTCGCTGTCAGGGTGATCGACAGCGACGGGTTCATCAGGTGGATCGCATCGTTCGTGATCTCGGTCAGCACGCCATCGACCGGCTTGACCAGCAGGTTCACCCCGAAGGCCCCGCCCACCGCAGCGAAGGCGGCGGCCAGCCCGGCGAGCGGGTGCCGGCCCACGCTCTGGTAGGCCACAGCCGCGAGCGGGATCAGCACCAGGTAGCCAGCGTCCGAGGCCACGCTGGACAGGATGCCGACGAAAACGAGAATGGTCGTCAGCGCCTTCGGCGGCGAAACAATCACCAGCTTGCGGATCAGCGCCCCGATCAGGCCCGCTTCCTCGGCCAGCCCCACGCCCACCATCGCCACGATGACCACACCCAGCGCGGTGAAGCCAAGGAAGTTCGGCACCACCGAGGTCAGCATGAAACGCAGCCCGTCAACCGTGAGCAGGCTGTTGATGCTGGCCGTGGCGTCATCGACGGCATGGGTCTGCGGGTTGATGACCTGGAAGGCGACCGTCGTGCCCATGAGGTAGAAGACGTGCGAGAGCACGACGATGATCGCGATCAGGATCAGGAAGATCACCGCCGGGTGCGGCACCTTGTTGCCGACCCGTTCGACGATGTCGAGGAATCGTTGCATGCCGGTGTGTGGCGCTTGAGTCGCTTGAGTCGCTGGGCTCATCCGAAAGGTCTCCTGTGGACGTTTGCCCGAAAACGGCGGCGCCGGAGATCGAGCCGCTGAGACTGGCAGCGAACGTTGCCATGATGGCGTTGGCAAGTGTGCGCGAGCGCGGCCAGTCTTGCCAACTTTGATCTTGCCTGAAGCACGACACGGGTGTTGCAAAGCGGGGATTGCAGGGGCTCGAAAAGTGGACTCTTCCACTACTATTTGCGCTCGTCGATGCGGCTTGTCCGCATCGTCCGTGCAACTCTGTTGATGAGGCCAACGTGATGAAGAAGTCCCTGTTCGTCCTGTCGGTGCTGAGCGCCCTTTCCGGTGTCGCGACGGCCCAGTCGTCGGTCACCGTGTTCGGCATTCTCGATGTCAACGGGCGCTATCTCGACAACGACGGCGTGAAGCAATATTCCCTCTCCCAGGGCGGCCTGTCGGCGAGCCGCCTCGGCTTTCGCGGAACTGAAGACCTGGGTGGCGGGCTGGCGGCCGCTTTCTGGATAGAGGGCGCCATGTTCCCGGACACCGGCACTCCGGCTGGCCAGACCTGGCAGCGCCGGTCGACCGTCAGCCTGCTGGGCGGATGGGGCGAGGCGCGCCTGGGCCGCGACTTCACGGCAACCTACCTCAACACGTCCTCGTTCGATCCCTTCGGCGACAGTGGCCTGGGTGCGGCGGGCAACCTCACCACGAGGCCGCCTCCGGTGCCGCCGGGCGGCGCCTACAACACCTTGGTGCGGGCGAGCAACATGGCAGCCTACTTCCTGCCCGCCGGCATCGGCGGCGGCTTCTACGGCCAGGCGCAGATCGCGGCCGGCGAGAACGCGAACGGCAACAAGTTCGTCGGTGGACGGCTCGGCTATTCCAGCGGCCCGTTGAACGTCGCGGTGAGCTACGGCGAGACCAATGTCGCGCCGGGTACCGACGGCAAGAACGCCAATATCGGCGGCGCGTGGGACTTCGGTGTGGTGCGGCTGTCGGGCTTCTACGGCCAGATCAAGGTCGATGGCAACACGCAGGACAACTGGTTCATCGGCGCCAGCGCCCCGGTCGGCGTGTGGCTGTTCAGGGCGTCTTACGGCCGCGTCGACAGCAGTGGCACCACGCCGGGCAATGTCGAGGGCCAGAAGGCCGAACAGTTTGCTGTCGGCGCCGTGTACGACCTGTCTCGGCGCACGCAGTTCTACGGCACCTGGTCTGGCATCACCAACAAGGACGGCGCGCGCTACGTGGTCGCCAACTTGGACAACATTCCCGGCGGCGGTGCAGCTGCCAACGCCGACTCGCAGGGCTTCGAGGTCGGCATCAGACACTCGTTTTAATGAGAACCCGCGCACGCGCTGGCGCGTGTGCGGGCCTCGTGCCGCCAACAGGCTTCTAGAAATCCACCGCGTCGCGGCTGATCGGGCAGGTCATGCAATGGCCGCCGCCCCGCCCGCGGCCGAGTTCGGCGCCGACGATGGTGATGACCTCGATGCCCTGCTTGCGCAGCAGCGTGTTGGTGTAGGTGTTGCGGTCGTACGCAAACACCACACCCGGCGAGACGCAGACCAGGTTGGCGCCGCTGTCCCACTGCGTGCGCTCGCGCTGGTAGGCGCTGCCCCCGGCTTCGACGACACGCATCTTCTTGAAGCCCAGCGCCTCGCCCACCACGTCGACAAACGGCTTGTTCTCGGCGTGCAGTTCGACGCCGCTGGTGTGGCTGCTCGGGCGGTACGAATAGGTGCGCGTCTGGTTCATGAAGTCCGGCGCGACCAGCACACAGTCACGGTCGGCAAAGGTGAACACCGTGTCGAGGTGCATCGCGGCGCGGATCTTCGGCATCGCAGCGACGATCACGCGCTCGGCCGCGCCCTGCCTGAACAGCGCGGCCGCGAGCTGGCTGATGCCCTGGCGCGAGGTCCGCTCGCTCATGCCGATGAGCACGATGCCCTTGCCGATCGGCATCACGTCGCCGCCTTCGATCGTGGCCAGGCCGTGGTCCACGGTCGGGTCGCCGTACCAGACGTTGACCTTGCCCGCGAAGTCGGGGTGGAACTTGTAGATTGCGGTAGTGAGGAGGGTCTCCTCGTGGCGCGCCGGCCAGTACAGCGCATTGAGCGTCACGCCGCCGTAGATCCAGCAGGTGGTGTCGCGGGTGTAGAGCGTGTTCGGCAATGGCGGCAGCAGGTACTCGGTCGCGCCGGCGGCTTCCTTGACGATCTTCAGCGCCTCGCCGCCGGCTGACTCCGGGAAGTCGTGCGTCGACAGGCCGCCGATCAGCGTCTCGGCGAGCTTGCGGTTGTCGAGGCTCGCGAGGTAGCCCTTCAGCTCGTCGATGAACCCCAGGCCGACCTGGTTCGGCACGACCTGGTGGTCGAGGATCCACTGCTTGCCTTCGGCCACTGCCAGCGTCTCGGCCAGCAGGTTGTGCATCTCCACTACGTCGACGCCGCGGTCGCGCATCTTGCTGACGAAATCGAAGTGGTCGCGCTTGGCGTTCTCGACCCACAGCACGTCGTCGAACAGCAACTGGTCGCAGTTGGAGGGCGTGAGGCGGGAATGCGCCAGGCCCGGCGCGCAGACCATGACCTTGCGCAGTGGGCCGACTTCGGAGTGAACGCCAAATGCAGGCG
The DNA here is from genome assembly GCA_031417295.1 of bacterium. GTDB lineage: Bacteria > Pseudomonadota > Gammaproteobacteria > Burkholderiales > Burkholderiaceae_C > CAIKUF01. The sequence goes on from JANOVJ010000077.1 coordinate 4,216, forward strand.
CGGTTTGTTGCGTTGCCTCAGCCATGCTC
>JANOVJ010000078.1:0-5311 GCA_031417295.1 bacterium
AGTGGCCGGCGAGTTCCTGGCCAAGGTGGGCCTGCGCGGCTTCGAGAATCACTTTCCGAAGCAGCTCTCGGGCGGCATGCAGCAGCGCGTGGCCATCGCGCGCGCACTCGCCAACGGCCCGCGCATGCTGCTGATGGACGAGCCCTTCGGCGCGCTCGACCACCAGACGCGCGAACTGATGCAGGAGCTGCTGCTCGGCATCTGGGAGGCCGAAAAGAAAACCGTGCTCTTCATCACCCACGACATCGACGAGGCCGTCTTCATGGGCAGCCGCGTGGTGGTGATGAGCGCGCGGCCGGGGCGGATCAAGCTCGACCGGCCGGTGCCGATTGCGCACCCGCGCCATTACTCGGTGAAGACCACGCCGGCGTTCATGGCGCTGAAGGCCGAGCTGACCGAGCAGGTGCGGGTGGAAGTGCGCGCGGCGCAAGCGGCGGCTGCGGCCGCGGCTTCCTGAGTTCCGCGGCGCCTGATCCCCTGAGTTTCAGCACCGGCATCCGGCCCGCGGTCCGGCCGCGACAGCGTTGCCGGCGCCCCCTTCAAACCAGTCACCTCGGGAGAACCTGATGACATCGCAGTCGCTGGCGCTGGCGCGCCCGGAAGTGCCCTCGCTCCCGGCCTACAACGCCGGCCTGTCGTCGGACGCGGTGCGCAAGAAGTACGGCGTGACCGGGATCGCGCGCCTGGCGAGTAACGAGAGCCCGTTCGGGGCCAGCCCGGCTGTAGCGGCGGCGCTGGCCGGGCTGGCCCAAGACGTGAGCCTGTATCCGGATGCGAACTGCACCGCCCTGCGGGCGGCAATCGCGTCGCGCCTCGACACCTCGCCGGCCCGGATCATCGTCGGCAATGGCTCGGAGTCGATCCTGCAGACGATCTGCCTGGCGTTTCTCTCTCCCGGCGACCGCGTGCTGGTTCAGCGCCCGGCGTTCGGCCTGCACGAGATCTATCCGCGCATGATGGGCGCCGAGCTTGAATTTCTGGACCTGACACCGGCGCTGGAATTCGATGTCGATGCCTGGTGCGCCGCGCTGGCGCGCGGCCCGAAGGTGGCGATGATCGCGAACCCGTCCAATCCGGTGGGCTGCATGTTCGATGCCGGCGGGTTCGAGCGGCTGCTCGATTCGGCGTCGGCCCGAACCCTGCTCGTCATCGACGAGGCCTACTTGGAATACGCGCGCCTGACGCCCGGCTTTCCAAGCGACGCGCTGGCGCGGCTGCGCGCGCGGCGGCGGCCCTGGATCGTGCTGCGCACCTTCTCCAAGGCCTGGGGGCTGGCGGGCCTGCGCGTCGGCTATGGCGTCGCATCCGAACCCGAACTCGTCGGCCTGCTCGACCGCGTGCGCACGCCGTTCAACGTCAACCTGGCCGCGCAGACCGCCGCGTTGGCCGCTTGGGGTGACGAGGCCTTCATGGACGCCGCCACCCGCGAAACCGGGCAGCGGCGCGATACCCTGGCCGCCAGTCTGCGCGCCTTGGGGCTGCGCGTGGCGCCCTCGGTGGCGAACTTCGTCTTCGTCGATATCGGACGGCCCAACGGCCCGGTCAACGAGGCGCTGTTGACGAAGGGGATCATCGTCAAGCCCTGGAAGGACGCCGGGTTCGAGAGCTTCCTGCGCATTTCAGTCGGCACGCCCGCAGACAACGCGCGCTGCGTTGCCACGCTCGCGCAAGCCCTTCGCTCGCACTGACGGGCCGGCCGCGCTCACGAAACGGCGAGGTCGCGGCGGCCTGTTCGCCGCTCACGCCAACGTCAGCAACTCCGCCGCCAGCTCCTTCGGCATATCGACCATCACATCGTGGCTGCTAGGCAGCTTCGTGACGCGCCAGCCCGGCTTACCTTCGACCTGCTTCGCGAAATGCCGAAACGGGCTCGGCTCCCAACTGTCGGCCAGGATGTAGAGCCGCTGCGCCACCTTGGCGTGGTCGCCGCTGAGCAGGATCGGCATGTCGAACGTGGCCAGCGCCTGCGGTACGCAGCGGCGGTCGACCCAGGCGCGGTTGGCCGGCAAGATGCCGAACACCTCGGCCGGAATCGCCTGCATCATGCCGCTGCGCCCTTCAAGCGCGGCGCCGCGAAAACCGCCGACGAACTGCGCCGCCACCTCGGCCGGCAGCGCCTTGGGCAGCAGGCCGATCACAGAATCGCCGTTCTCGGGCAAGAAGGCGTCGAGGTAGACCAGCGCCTTGATGCGTTGCGGAATGCGGTCGGCGACGCCGGTGATGACCATCCCGCCGTACGAGTGGCCGCACAGGATCACCTCGTTCAACTCCTCGGCTTCGAAGCAGCCGACGACATCGCGGATATGGGTTTCGAGCGTGATCGCCTCGCCGTTCTGGTGGGCGCGTTCGCCGAGGCCGCTGTGAGTCGGCGTGAACACGGTGTGGCCTGCGGCACGCAGCGCTTGCGCCGTGTCGCGGTAGCACCAGCCGCCGTGCCAGGCGCCGTGGACGAGAACGAATGTGGCCATGACTTTGTCTCCTTGATAGGGGGTGAACACAGCGCCGTGTGCGCGCAAGCGCCAGCTTATCGCAGCGAGGTCAGCAACGCTCGCCTGCGGACAGCAAGGCCTCCAGCGTCTGCAGCGTGTCGGCCTCTTCGAGCGGCTTGTCGCTCCTGATGCGCAGCATCCGCGGGAAGCGCACCGCGATCCCGCTCTTGTGGCGCGGGCTGCGGTTGATGCCTTCGAAGCCGAGCTCGAACAGCAGCGTCGGGCGCACGCTGCGCACCGGGCCGAACTTCTCCAGCGTGGTCTGGCGGATCACCCGGTCGACGGCCTTGAACTCCTCGTCGCTCAGGCCCGAGTAAGCCTTGGCGAAGGCGACCAGTTGCAGCGCGCCTTCGGCCGCCGGTTCGCGGCGCGCGATGGCTTCGACCACCGCCTGCGCTTCGGCGGCATCGCGCGGGGCGCGGCTCCAGACCGCGAAGGTGTAGTCGGTGTAGACGCTGGCGCGGCGGCCGTGGCCGGCTTGGGCGTAGATCAGCACGCAGTCGACCGTGAGCGGGGCAATCTTCCACTTCCACCACGTTCCGCTGGCCTTGGTTCGGCCGCTGCCGTAGGCCGCCTGCGCGTGCTTGAGCATGAAGCCTTCGACGCCGCGCGCGCGTGCCTCTTCGCGCAGCGTGGCGAGCGCCAGCCAGTCGGGCGCTTCGACCCGTGGCGAGAGCCGCAACCCCGCTTCACCGGCCACCCGTTCGAGCAACGCGCGCCGCGCGTGCTGGGGCTGGCCGCGCACATCCTCGCACTGCCATTCGAGCAGGTCGTAGGCGATGAAGCTCACCGGCGCGTCGGCAAGCACCTTCTTGCTCAGCGTCTTGCGCGCGATGCGTTGTTGCAGCAGGTTGAACGGCGCCGGGCGATCGTCCCGCCACGCCAGGATTTCGCCGTCGAGCACGCAGCCGTCGGGCAGCGCCGCCGCGAGCGCCACCACCTCGGGGAAGCGATCGGTCACCAGTTCCTCGCCGCGCGACCAGAGCCAGGTCTGCCCGGCGCGGCGCACCAGTTGGGCCCGGATGCCGTCGTACTTCCACTCGACCAGCCACTCGGCCGGCGGGCCCAGCCGCGCTGCGAAGCCGCTCGCGTCGCCGTCGATAGCGTGGGCAAGGAAGAACGGGTACGGCTGGCCGGCATCGGTGCGCGCGCTGTGGCCGGGCGCGATGAGTTGCGCATAGCGCGCCGCGTCGGGCGCCGTCTTCGCATCGGTGTAGCCCATCATCCGTTGCGCCACCACCTTGGCGTCGAGCCCGGCATGCTCGGCCAGCGCACGCTGCACCAGCAGCTTGCTGACGCCGACGCGAAAGCCGCCGCCGATCAGCTTGGTGAGCAGAAAACGCCCGGGCGTGTCGAGCTCGTCCCAGTAGCCGGCGATGCGCTCGGCCTGTGCTTCGGGGGTGGCGCCGCGCAGCGTCAGCAGCCGTTGTTCGACCCACTCGACCAGTGGCAATGCCGACTCGTTCGCAGCCGGCGGCAGCACCAACGCGATCGTTTCGGCCAGGTCGCCCACCGCCTGGTAGCACTCGTCGAACAGCCCCGCCTCGACCCCAGCACGCTCGCACGCCAGCGCGCGCAGCACCGCCGTCGGCACCACCTGGCGCGGCTTGCCGCCGGCCAGGAAGTACACCGCCCAGACCGCGTCTTCGGCGCGCGCCTGCGCGAAGTAGCGCACCAGTGCGGCCACCTTGGCGCCGGTCGCGGTGGTGGCGTCGAGTTCGGCGAACAGGCGGGCGAAGGCCTTCACGGTGCGGCAGCGGCCGGATCGGGCAGCGACAGGGTGTCGATGGCCGGGGTGGCGGTGGCGGTGGCGGGATCATCCAGCGCGTCGTCGCCGTACTGGGTGCGGAACGAACCCGCCTGCAAACCCTGCTCGCGCAGCCAGCGCACCATCACCGCCTCGTAGCCGTGGGTCACGATCACGCGCTCGGTGCCGGTGGCGGCGATCGCGCGTTGCAGGCCGGGCCAGTCGGCATGGTCGCTGAGCACGAAGCCGCGGTCGTAGGCCTGGCGGCGGCGGGCGCCGCGCAGTTGCATCCAGCCGCTGGCGAAGGCGTCGCTGAAGTCGCCGAACTGGCGCGCCCACGCGCTGCCATGAACCGAGGGCGGGGCGACGACGAGGGCGCGCTTGAGGCTGGCCTTGTCGCGCACCTCGCCCACGAGCTGCGTTGCCGGCAGCGCGACCCCGGCCTCTCGGTAGGCCCGGTTCAGCGGCTCGACCGCGCCGTGAACCACGATCGGCCCCAATCCCGCTTCACCGGCCGCGCCCGCCGCCGCCACGCCAGCCAGCAAGCGCTGCGCCTTGCCGAAGCTGTAGCCAAGCAGCAGGCTGGCGCGGCCGGCAGTGGCGTTGGCCTGCCACCAGGCGGCGATCTCGGCGAACACGTCGCGCTGCGGCTGCCAGCGGTAGACGGCCAGGCCGAAGGTGCTTTCGGTGATGAAGCAATCGCAGCGCACCGGCTCGAACGGGGCGCAGGTCGGGTTGTCTTCGCGCACGTCGTGCGCGTGCCCGGCAACGAAGTAGTCGCCCGAGGCCACCCACACGCGCCCGCCGTGTTCGAGCCGCACCTGCGCCGAGCCGAGCACGTGGCCGGCAGGGTGCAGCGACACGGTCACGCCGTGGTGAACCACGCGCTCGCCGTAGGCCAGCGTCTGCAACGTGATCTCGCCCAGCCGCGCCCGCAACACGCCCGCGCCTGCCGCCGAGGCCAGGTAGTGCGCGTGCCCGCGCCGCGCGTGATCGGCGTGGGCATGGGTGATGACAGCGCGATCGACAGGCAGCCACGGGTCGATGTAAAAATCACCCGGCGGGCAGTACAGGC
>JANOVJ010000079.1:0-6640 GCA_031417295.1 bacterium
CACAGACCTGGATGGCGATGCCGGCCACGGTGGTAGCGCCAGCCAGGCCGATGCCGTGCGCGCCCAACTCATTGAGCGTGACCGAGTCGGCTGCCCAACACATGAACCACGCGTTCAGCGTGCCATCAGGAGGTGAGGAGGATTGAGTGGGCGCGCGACATGGTGTCGATCGGAGCGCGCAACTCCTCTGTACGCATAGGTAAGGTACGGCGGCCGGTTGATTGGGCGCCGTGGTCCTCCGTCTCGAAGCGAAGTGGTGGCGACCAGCCTTGGCGCGCGGTGCCGGTGACCTCATTGCCAATTCCGTCGGTTGACACAGGCTGACGGCGTGCGAGCCTGACGGCGAACGGCAAAGGAGTTCTGAAATGAGCGAGTTCCGGTCCGTCGAGGGTCACCTGACCGAGGTACACCGCTATATCAATGTGCCTATGCGCTGGTGCGAGCAGTATCCGTCGCGCGAGCGGCGGGAACTGTGGGTTACATCGCCCAGCGGTGCCGATATCAAGTTCGTCGTGCACAGTCGCGCAATGCCGGCGCGACGAGGGCATCGGGTCACGGTCTTGCTGCTGGACGGTGTGGTGGTCGGTATGTGCAATTGGTCCACTGGCAAGTCGGTGAACTTTATCCGCGAAGACCCCACGCTGCTTTTGCGGCGTTGCGATGGTCTGGCGGTGCTGTGCATCCTGGCTATCGCGATTGCGGCCAGCATGGTCTCGGAGGTCGTTGTCGTGGCGCTCGGCGTGCCGACTTCGTTGCTGTACCTTCCCATGCTGGCGTCGTTTCGCTTTGCGCGCCGAGGCTGGCTACGGTCACGGGTTGGTCACGCGCTGAACGCCGTTCGAGACCATCAACTCGCCGAGCCGATGTTGCGGAGGGTGAGATGCAGTGCACCCATGCGCGAGTCCAAGCTAGACCAAGCCAAGCCAAGAGTCGCTCAAATGCCGCTGGGCGCCAGTCCGATGATTGAGTTGCCGATCTGCGCCACCCTGGGCGGTACAGCGTGCGCAATCCCTCAAGATCATCCCATGGCGTCCCTTTCAATATGGGGGAACAACCTGGGGAACACGAGCGCAACCGATGCTAAAATTGCGAGGCCTTTCAACTACTTGCGGGCGACATTCGAGTCCCATCAGCCCCCATCGAATGCTCTGATCGCTCCTGAAAAACGCCGAGACTGTCTCGGCTTTTTTCTGGCTGCCGCTCAGTCGGCCGCGGTATGCAGCGCGACCTGAACCCGGCAGTCGATGCCCACCGGCACGGCTTCGCGCCACTCGACCTCGCCGCCAAGCTGCTTGACGCGCTTGCGCACCCCGCCCAGGCCCAGCCCGTGAGACCAGGCGCGCGGGTCGCGGCCCTTGCCGTTGTCGGTCACGGTCAGGTCGAGCCGGCTGCCTTCGAGCTGAAACGCGACGTCGACGCGGCGGGCGCTGGCGTGCGCGATTGCGTTGCTCACCAACTCGCGCAGGATCCGCGTCAACGCCGACCACTGCACCACACTCAGCACCACGTCGCGGTCGAAGGTGAAGGCCCAGCCGAGCTCCACGTCGGCCGCAGTCAGGCGCTGCGTCAGGTCGGCCTTCCATTCGGCGGCGGCATGGCTCAGCCGGTGGCTCGGGGCGGCCAGGCCGCGCGTCAGCGTCTTCAGGTCTTTCAGTGTGTGCCGAACGTACTCTTCCATCTCCGGCGACTGGGCCTTGTACATCAGCGTCAACAGGCGCGCGCCGATGTCGTCGTGCAGGTCCTGCGCAAGACGCAGCCGCTCTTCGCGCCGGCCTTGCTCGACCGCCTGGTCGAAGGCCACGGCGCGGCGGAGCTGCTCGACGATGCGGTCAGTGAGCAAGGCGTCGTCGTCGGTGAACAGGCGCAGGCCGCGCTGGGCAAAGCGGATCCGGATCGCGCCTGAATACGCCACATCGTCGCCGCCGAGCCCGGGCACCGGCACCAGCAGCGTCGCGCCTTCATCGGCCACCCGCGCCGACGCCGGTGTGGCATCGACCAGCTCGGCCTGCATCGGCTCGAACAGGTCGTGCAGCAGTTGCAGCAGCAGCGCCGGCACCCGCTGCGGGTGCGTTTCGACCTCGCGCGCAATGCGGTAGAGCTGCTCGAACATGCGCTCGGTGGTGAGCCTGCGGCTGCCCAGCACCTGGCTCAGGAGCCACTGCCGGGCGCCCGAATAAACCGCCAGCGACATGAACAGCGCCAAGGTCAGCGAGGCGAACTGGCCGAGCGAGAACACGGCGACAAAAAGCAAGTCGAGCGAGGTGGCGACGGTGCTCACGGCAGCCAGCAGCGCGAACTCGCGCATGACCTGTTGCGACCGCGTCAGGATCGGTATCAGCAGCAGCAGCGAGGCGAGAAACGCATACCAGGCCATCGAGGCGACGGCCACCAGTTGATGCTGCATGCCCGGCAGACGGTCGGCCACGGTCACGGCCACGGTCAACAGCAACCAGATGCACAAGGCGACCACGCCGATCCGCCGGATCTGATGCGCCAGCGGGTGCGGTTCGCTGCGGTAGGCCCAGCTCAGCAGCGCGATCGCCAGGCCGCACAGCACGGCCACGCCGGCCTGCGTCCACCACCACAGATGGCTCAGGCTGCCCAGGCTGGCCAGAGCGAGCGTCGCTGCCACCGCGCCCCAGGCCGCGAGCGCGATGCGACGTCCCCCGGCCGTGCTGGGCGGGTACAGGCTGGCCGCCTGTACGGCCGCGGCGGCCGTGATCAGGTCGAACGCCATCCGGCCCGGCATGTCCCACGCCGCAAGGGCAGGCAGCAGGCCGAGATCGGGCGTCGATTCGACCGCGAACAAGACCAGATTGCCGACCTGGCACAGTGACATCACCGCATAGAGCAGGTTGCGTGCGGAAGGCCGCGCCAGCACCACCACCATCGCTGCGAGGTACAGCGCCAGCGCGATGCCCGAGAAGAGCCAGAAGATCGCGCCCAAGCCGCCGAAACCGCGGCGCACGGTGGCCACTTCGACCGCCGTCCCGTTGCCGAAACGAAGCCCGACCAGCGGCTGCGACAGCGCCTCGGCCCACTGCTCGAGCAGCTGCCGATGGCGCTCCCGGGTGGGATCGTCGATGAGCCAGCGCGTCGAGCGCTGCAGCGCCCGCGCATCGATGGCCAACACCGCCCCATCGGTGGCGACCAGACCCACCAGCACCTGTCCCTGCTGCGGCTTCAGGGCTGCAAGATCGGACCCCTGCAGCTCGATCCGTCCCGCGCTGTCGGCGCGCCAGCGCGCAGCCACATGCGGTTGTTCCGCGAGCCAGTTGGCGAGGCAGAACGCGCCAACGCAGCCCAGCAGCGCCGCGACCACCAGCAGGCGCAGCCGCCAGCCCATCCAGCGCCCGGGACGCGACTCGAATTCGGGTGCAGTGCGCGGTGGCGCCGGTTCGGCGTCGAAGGCTGGCAGCGACGCGAGCCCACCCGAATCAGCCAGCCCAATGCCCAGGGGCCGATTCACAGCCACGGTGTCGTGGCAGCACGCCTGCCGTCCATGGTGTGAACAGGCCCTAGACCAACCCCTGCTTGCTGGCCAGAACCGCGGCCTCGGCGCGGCTGGAGACATTGAGCTTCTTGTAGATCGACTTGATGTGATCGTTGACGGTGAACCACTTGATCCCCATCAAGTTGGCGATCTCCTTGATCGTGAAGCCCTTGCTCAGGTACGTCAGCACCTCGCTCTCGCGCGGCGTCAGCCGTTCATGGTCCATCGGCGCGCCGCGACCGGCGGGCATCGGGCGGCTGCTCTGCAGGCCCGACAGCGGGGCGACATGGTTGTCCATCCCGCCGGCCTGGCCGCGGGGCAGGCCCGTGCCGCCGTTGCCCTGGCGAAAATGCGTCAGCAGCCGGCGCGCGATCGCGGGCGAGAGTGGCGGCTGGCCACGTACGATCTTCTGCAGTTCCTCGACCAGCACTTCGAACCGGTCTTCCTTCAGCAGGTAGCCGTCGGCCCCGCACTGCAACGCGGGAAACAGGTGGTCGTCGTCGGAATACAGCGTGGTGACGATCTTGGTCGCCGGGTAGCGCGCCAGTTCGGCCAGCAGCTCCATGCCATTGCCGTCCGGCAATTCCAGATCGACCAGGATCAGCTTGAACGGATCGATCGGCACGTGGTTGTCGTTGCGCGGGCCGACATGGCGGCGCGCGGTCTCGAGGTCGCCCGCCTCGGTGATCAGGATCGCATCGCTGAAGCTGTCGCGCACGACGCGGCAGAGGAAGCTGCGCGCCACCGGATTGTCTTCAAGGATCAAGACTTTCACTGCCATGGTCGCACCGTCCGTCTCGTGGTTCTTGCGCCGCGCCTGAGCCGCTTTCGCATCGGGCATCCTAACGCACTCCGTACCGGCCGGGGGCCGCGGCGAAGCGCGGGCGCAATGAGCGACTCCCTACAATCCCGCCATGCGCATTCTGATTGCCAACGACGACGGCTACCTCGCCCCCGGGCTGCAAGCCCTGGTGCAGGCCTGCCAGGGGCTCGGCGAGATCGACGTCGTCGCCCCGGAACAGAACGCCAGCGGTACCTCGAACTCGCTCACGCTGAGCCGGCCGTTGTCGATGTTCGTGGCCGCCAACGGGTACCGCTACCTCAACGGCACGCCGTCCGATTGCGTTCATGTGGCGCTCACGGGCCTGTTGCCGCAGCGCCCCGACCTGGTTCTTTCGGGCATCAACAACGGCGCCAACATGGGCGACGACACGCTGTACTCAGGTACCGTCGCGGCGGCGATGGAGGGCTTCCTGTTCGGCATTCCGTCGATCGCGTTTTCGTTGGTCGACAAAGGCTGGGGCGATCTCGACGCGGCGGCCCGCGTGGCCCGCCAAGTGGTTGAGCAAGTGCTGCGCGACGCGCCGGCCGGTGCGCCGTGGTTGTTGAACGTGAACATCCCGAACCGGCCTGATGCCGAGCTCGCGCCGCGCGTCGTCACCCGCCTCGGGCGCCGCCATGCCAGCGAGCCGGTGATCCGCCAGACCAACCCGCGCGGCGAGCTGATGTACTGGATCGGCCCGGCCGGCGACGCCCGTGACGCTGGCGCCGGAACCGACTTTCACGCCACATCGATCGGCCACGTTTCGGTCACGCCGCTGCAGGTCGACTTGAGCGACCACGCCGCACTGCCCGGCTGGCGGGCCGTGCTGGGCGGTAGTGGTGATGCTGCTGGTGCCGGTGCTGGTGCGAGCGGTAGCGCGGCAAGACGGCGCCAGGCGGATCGTCGCCGAAGTTTCCACTGCGCCTGGACCGGCTCGGCGGGGCGGGCGGGGCGGCGAGCAGGCCCCGCCCCTTGTTGCGGCCACAGGCTCCGCTGCAGCAGGCGGCTGCCGATGCGGCGCGGCGTGTCGTGCCGTCCGGCGTCGGCCTCGACTCGGCCGAAGTCCGGGCCCGCATGGTGGCCCGGCTGCGCACCAGCGGCCTGCGCGACGAGAACGTGCTCGCGGCACTGGCAGCGGTGCCGCGCCACCTGTTCGTCGACAGCGCGCTGGTCAACCAGGCCTATGAAGACACGAGCCTCCCGATCGGCCACGGGCAGACGATCTCCAAGCCCTCGGTCGTGGCCCGGATGATCGCGCTGCTGGCGTTGGGGCAGTCGGCGCGAGAGACCGGCTCACTCGGGCGCGTGCTCGAGATCGGCAGCGGCTGCGGCTACCAGGCCGCCGTGCTGGCGCGGCTGGCACGGCAAGTGCATTCCATCGAGCGCGTGCGTTCGCTGCACGACAAAGCCCGTGCCCACCTCGCGGTGGTGCGCGAGCTGCGGGTGCGGCTGCTGTTCGGCGACGGAATGCTCGGCCATGTGGGCGGCGCACCGTACGACAGCATCGTTGCCGCGGCGGGAGGCGATGCCGTGCCCCAGGCCTGGCTCGACCAGCTGGCGCCGGGCGGGCGGCTGGTCGCCCCGGTGCGAACCCACGGCCAGCAGCAGACGCTGGTGGTCGTCGATCGCACCGAGCACGGTCTTCAGCGCAGCGTGCAAGAGACGGTGCATTTTGTTCCCTTGATGGCGGGGCTGGATGGATGATGGCGGACAGCATGAACAACGGATCGGGTTTGATCAGCCCGCAGAATTGCCCCGAGGCCACGGGCCGCAGTGCGCAGCCCGCGGCCAGACCCGCGAGCGCCTGGCGCGGCATTGCAATGGGTTTCGCCGTGCTGTTGGTCGGCCTGGCCGGGTGCGCGTCGAACAAGGCCCGCGCGCCGGTCGAAGACCGTGTCGCCGCACCGGCCTCCGCGCCGGCCGCGAACCTTGCCGGGGCGGCGCCCGCCGACGCCGCAACGGCGCTGCCGGGCGCCGAGAACGCCGGCAAGGCCGGCTACTACGCTGTGAGGCCGGGTGACACCTTGATCCGCGTCGCACTCGAGAACGGCCAGAACTGGCGCGACCTGGTCAAGTGGAACAAGCTCGATAACCCGAACGTGATCGAGGTCGGGCAAGTGCTGCGCGTCGTTGCACCGGGTGTCGACCCGGCCGCCGCGGCGACGCGGCCGGTGGGCAGCGCGAAGGTCGAGTCGCGGCCGCTCGACCGGCCTTCAGGCGCGGCCAGCGGCGCCTCGGCTCCGCCAGCCCCGGTGGCGGCCGGCAGCGCCCCGACGGCGGCGGCGACGACGACGACGACGACGGCGGCAGGCGCGGCGTCTGCG
>JANOVJ010000080.1:0-3747 GCA_031417295.1 bacterium
CCGCGGACAAGACCTTCGGCAATCGGCGCGCGTACCGGATGGTGTGCGAACTCGCCAAGCTGCGCGTGCTGCTCCAGGGGCGGCGCATGGACGAGGTGATGGCCCACGGTGCCCTGCTGACGGCGTTGCCGGAGTACCGCACCGATCCCATGCGGGAGCCGTGGGTCGAATGCATGCTGGCTCTCGTCGATCACCTGGCCTTCGGCGATACCGCGAAGACGCTGGCGCGCCAGCATGCGCTGCTCGCGCGGCTGCCGCCTTCGGAACCGCAGGCGCGGATCGCGATGGATGCCGCCTGGCTCCACCTCGAACGCGGCGAACCGGTGCTGGCCGAAAAGCTGTTCACGCCGCTGCACAACTGGCTCGAGCACTCGGATGCCGGCCCGTTGCTGCGGGCGCGGCTGCACCACGAGTGCGGGCGCTTCGAGGCGGCGGTGGCCGAGCAGCGGCGCTTTGCTGAGCGTTATGCGGCGACGCTGTCGCCATTCACGGCCTCGCTGCTGGAGATCTACGAACAGGCCGAGCGCAGCGGGCGCCGGCAAGCGATCGCACCGATCATCCTGTCGATCGAGTTCGGGCTTGCGCCCTGGGTCGTGCAGCAACTGCCGCCGGAACTGGGCGGGCCGGCGACACCGAGCGGAGGCTCGGCAGCACAGACTGGCTGATTGATAACGCCCCGTATGCACAGGTCCCAACGATGCGCAGATCGGATCGGTGGCTGCACGATTTCTCCTGCGAGGGAGATCTGCAGCGCGACCCTGAAGTGACATCAGCTGTCCTGATCTCGTCGCCCCCAAGCTGCTTTTCGCACCAACACTTGGCAACCCTTGAAGGCCCCGCAGCGGACGGCACACATCGGTAAGCGAGAGTCAGTGCGATTGAGGCGCAGGGAGAGCGCGGCGTCGAACATCTCAGCGGCGTTCACTCCTTCTCAGGTCGGCAGCGCACGCGCGCTGTTGATGCGGATCGCGCCGCTGGATCTCAGCGGGCCGCTGCCCTGGGGTGCGGTGAAGTCCAGCGCCAGCCGCGTGATGCGGCCCGCGCCGTCCACCTCCAGTTCGTGGATGACGAACTCGCCCAGTACGGACGAGGGCCGGATCTGGCCGCTCACCAGGTCCAGGGTCGGCACGCCGGCGGGCCGCTCGTACGAGCCGCTGCTGTAGGCATTGGCGTAAGTGCCCGGCCGCAGGGCCTGACCGTCCGCGCTGCTCAGTTCGAGGCTCCAGTTGCCATTGGGATGCGTGGGGTCGGCGGCCTCCGCATAGGCCAGGCGCAGCCTGGCGCCCTGTTGGCTGGCCGTCAGTGTGCCGACGGCCGGGCCGCTCCAGAGCTCCTTGGGCGGGTTGAACCCATCCGCGAAGTCCATGGGCACGCGCAGCCGGCTGAGCCAGGCGCCGCTGGTGTCGGCAATCGTGCGCAGAACGAAGTCCGCGCTTTCGCTGTTGCCGGCGCCGTCCACGCTCACCGTCAGCCGTACCGTGGCAGACCCAACGCCGCTGGCGCCGGGGGCCAGACCGATCGTGGTGCTGCGCTCGGTGGGCTTGTCGATCGTCAGCGGCGTGCCGCCGAGCTGGGCCCACTGGTAGCGGATTCCCTCCGGCGCACCGCTCGGCGCTGGCGGGCCGACGGCCTCGACCGTCGCGCCGGCCTTCAGCGTCAGGTGTCCGGCAAGGCTCGACTGCGGATTGAGGAAGTCCGGCGTCGTGAACGCGCGGATGCTGCCGCCATAGAGGGACAGGGCGCCGCCCGTGGTGGCGCGCATCTGCTGGCCGTCGGCGGTGGGCTCGCCAGTGTCGACGAGCAACTCGTAGCGGTGCGAGTAGCGCAGCGGCTGTGTCGGCTTGAGCATGATCAGCGCGCCATGGATCTCCACCTGAACGGGTACCTCAACGCCGGCTGTGGGCATCTGGTCCAGGCGGCCCTGGTCCATCAGCCGCCAGCGCCAGGCCACGGCGCCGGCCACGGGCCGCGTGAACTGCAGTGAGAAGGTCGTGTCCACGGGCAGCGTGCTGCCGCCGACGAAGGGCGAGCGCAGCGTGAACTCATTGGCGTTGTAGGCGTAAGTGTTGCCGCGGCCGCCGGGCGTGTAGTCGGCAAAGAAGACGCCGGAGACGAGGCCGATGCCTTCCCAGGTGCCTTCGCCGCGGGCGTCCACGCTGCCGTCTCCGGCAAGGTCCACGGTGACGGAGAGATCGGACGGGCCGCGGCTGGCGCTGCCGATGGCGAGGCTGACCAGATCGCCGCCGCGCCCGCGCATAGCGAAGGAGCCCTGCTGTGGGCCGGGCTCGGGCAGCTCGTCCAGCCAGCTGCGCAGCGGCGTCGGCATGCTGACGTCGAAACCGCCGCCGAGCTCGGGGCAGTCGTAGCGCATGCGGATGTCGAGCTGGGTGCGCGGCTCGTCCCAGCGGTGGGTCTTTTCGAAGCGGAAGGCGGTGATGCGGTCGGCAGCGAAGCTGGCGCCGGGGAAGTCGAAGGCGATCGCGTCATCGCTGCCACCGCCGATAAGAAGCGCGTGACGCAATTCGCTGCGCAAGAGCTCCACGCGCGTCTGGCCCGAGACGCGGAAGTCCGCCGGGCCGGGCGTGCCGACGACCGCGGCCAACACCATGCCCGGTGCCGGCAGCACAACGCGGGCGACAAAATCGCCGCTGCCGGTCACGCTGTCGAGCAGCACAGTGATTCGGCCATGCGCCGAGCGCGCCAGAGGCTCGCGAGCGCAGGCACTGAAGTCCAGCGAAATCTCGTCGCCTGCACCGAGCGTGCCGTTGCCGTCTTTGTCGGCCCAACTGCGCTGCAGCGTACCCGAGTCGCAGTTGATGGTGCTGACCGTCGCGCCCGGCTGGTTTGCGGCGGCCGCGACCTCCTGGGTGACGGCCTGGCCGATGCGCAGCATCAGCTCGCTCGCCCACAGGGGATAGCCGGCGACCCGGCCGGCATTCGCCGTGGTGAATGCGAGGGCGGCCGAAGCATCGGTGCCGCCGCCGCCACCCGCACTGCCACCGCCGGCTCCGCCGTCGCCCCCGCTCCCGACATCGCTACCGCTCCCGACATCGCTACCGCCACCGCCACCGCAGGCGGACAGCAGTCCCGCCAAGGCCAGCGCACAGGCGAACATCCGAAGCTCTGCACTCACCGGTGCCTCCCTGTGCGTCTCGTTTGCGTAGACGGCATTGTCCACAGCACGCAGGGGACGGCTGACGACGGTGGGGCTACTCGACCTTGATGCTGGCCTTCTTCACCACCGGCCCCCACTTGTCCAACTCAGCGCGGATCACTGCTTCCATCTGCTCGGGCGTGCTGCTGCGCGGCTCGACATTGCGGTCGGTGAAGAGCTTGCGCACCTCCGGCCGCGCAACGGCTTTCACGATGGCCGCATTGAGCTTGCCGGCGATATCGTCGGGCCCGGCTTTGGGTGTCAGCAGGCCGAACCAGACCACGCTGCTGAAACCGGGCACGTCTTCGGCGATCGCCGGCAGGCCGGGCAGCACCTCGGTGCGCTGCGGCGACGCGGCGGCCAGGTAGCGGATCTTGCCGGCCTGCACCATCGCCGACCCGTCCAGCCCGGTGACGAAGGCCATGTGCACCTGGCCGCCGGCAAAAGCCGTGACCAGCGGCGCGCCGCCCGCGTAGGGGATGTGCAGGAACTTCGTGCCCGCGAGTTCGTTGAAGAACTCGCTCGTCAGGTGTGAGCTGCTGCCGATGCCGGTGGAGCCATAGTTGAGCGTGGTGCCCTGGGTCTTCGCCCAG
>JANOVJ010000081.1:0-1930 GCA_031417295.1 bacterium
GAGGTGAGCCCGCTGATGAAGCTCGTCAGCCGGGGCGACACCACGGTCGTCGATGCCTACCTGTCGCCGATCCTGCGCCGCTATGTCGAGCAGGTGGCGGGGCAGATGCCGGGGGTGAAGCTGTACTTCATGCAGTCGTCGGGCGGGCTGACGGATGCGCATGCGTTCCAGGGCAAGGACGCGATCCTTTCGGGGCCGGCGGGCGGGATTGTCGGCATGGTGCGGACGGCGCAGATGGCGGAATTGGGCGGCCCTTCGACAAGCTCAGGGCCAGCGGACTTGCGCGTGATCGGCTTCGACATGGGCGGCACCTCCACCGACGTGTCGCACTTCGCCGGCGAGTTCGAGCGCGCGTTCGAGACCAAGGTGGCAGGCGTGCGCATGCGCGCGCCGATGATGAGCATCCACACCGTGGCCGCCGGCGGCGGCTCGGTGCTCAGCTTCGACGGCGCGCGCTTTCGCGCCGGGCCCGAGAGCGCTGGTGCCAACCCCGGGCCGGCGTGCTACCGCCGCGGCGGGCCGCTGGCGGTGACCGACGCGAACGTGATGCTCGGCAAGATCCAGCCGGCGCGGTTCCCGAAGGTGTTCGGGCCGCAGGCGAACGAGGCGCTGGACCGCGAAGTCGTGCTGCACAAGTTCGGCGAACTCGCCGCCGAGATCGAGCGCGCCACCGGCGAGGCGCGTACGCCGGAGCAGGTGGCCGAAGGCTTCATCGCCATCGCCGTCGGTGCAATGGCCAACGCGATCAAGAAGATCTCGGTCGCGCGCGGCTACGACGTGACGCGCTACACGCTGCAGTGCTTTGGTGGCGCGGGCGGCCAGCACGCCTGCCTGGTGGCCGACGCACTCGGCATGAGCCGCGTCTTCGTGCACCCGCTGGCGGGCGTGCTGTCGGCCTACGGCATGGGCCTGGCCGACCAGAGCGTGATGCGCGAGGCGGCGATCGAACGGCCGCTGGCCGAGGCGATGGCCGATGTGACGGCGGCGCTGGAGCGGCTGGCGGCGCAGGCCGAAGCCGAATTGTTGCGCCAGGGCCTGGGCGCGGCGACGTTGCGCCTGCACCGCCGCGTCCACGTGCGCTACCAGGGCACCGACTCGGCGCTGGTCGTACCTTTCGGCGATGCGGCGCAGATCGAGGCCGCGTTCGAGGCCGCGTACCGGCAGCGCTTCGCGTTCCTGATGCAGGGGCGGGCGCTCGTGGTCGAGGCGGTCTCGGTCGAGGCGGTCGGCGCGGGCGACGCACCGGCCGAGACCCGTCACGACACGCTGGCCGCGGGCGCCGCGCCAGAGGCCGAGCGGGTGCAGATGTTCAGCAACGGCCGCTGGCACGACGCGGCGCTGGTGCTGCGCGAGCAGGCGCTGCCCGGCCACACCATCGCCGGCCCGGCGATCGTCGCCGAGCGCAACGCGACCACGGTGGTCGAGCCGGGCTGGCAGGCGCGGGTGACGGCGTTCGATCATTTGCTGCTCGAACGGGTGCAGGCGCGGGAACAGCGGCACGCCATCGGCACCAAGGTCGACCCGGTGATGCTCGAAGTCTTCAACAACCTGTTCATGAACATCGCCGAGCAGATGGGCTTGCAGCTTCAGAACACGGCGTACTCGGTCAACATCAAGGAGCGGCTCGACTTCAGTTGCGCGCTGTTCGATGCACAGGGCAACCTGATCGCCAACGCGCCGCACATGCCGGTGCATTTGGGCTCGATGAGCGAGTCGATCAAGACCGTGATTGCGCGCAACGCGGGCGCGATGAAGCCGGGCGATGTGTTCGTGCTGAACGACCCGTACCACGGGGGCACGCATCTACCGGACGTGACCGTGGTGACGCCGGTGTGGGCCGACGACCCTCACCCCAACCCTCTCCCGCAAGCGGGCGAGGGAGCCATACCCCCTCTCCCTCTGGGAGAGGGTTGGGGTGAGGGCGGCCGCA
>JANOVJ010000082.1:0-3151 GCA_031417295.1 bacterium
CACCGACTACTTCGACGAACTGCTCGAGCGCATCCGCGCCATCCGCGCCTCGGAGCGGATGTTCTATCAAAAGATCACCGACATCTACGCGACAAGCATCGACTACGACGCTGCCCACCCGCTGAGCCAGACCTTCTCGCGACCGTGCAGAACAAGCTGCACTTCGCCACCCACGGCAGCACCGCCGCCGAGGTCATCAAGGGCCGTGCCGACACGGTGAAACCCCACATGGGCCTGACCACGTGGAAGAACGCGCCGCACGGCCCCATCCGCAAAGCCGATGTCGCCGTCGCCAAGAACTACCTGTCGCAGCCGGAGCTCACCGAACTGAACCGCGTCGTGACCATGTACCTTGACTTCGCCGAGGACCAGGCCCGGCGCAAGAAGACTATGCACATGGCCGAATGGGTGCAGCGGCTCGACGCGTTCTTGCAGTTCAACGAGCGCAACGTGCTGACCGACGCGGGGGCCGTTTCGCACCAACTGGCCGAGCAACATGCCCACACCCAGTTCGAGCTGCTCGACGGCGAGCGCAGACGCTTGGAGGCCGCGCAGCCGAAAAGCGATTTCGACAGGGCTGTTGAGGAGGTGAGGCGGCTGGAGGCCAGCGCGGCGCCGATGCAAGGAAGCAAGGCGAAGACGGCTACGAAGAAGGCCGTCGGGAGCATCTGGCCGAAGGCGGACAAGGACGGGCTTCAATGAAGAGCAGCGCATCGACGCTTGGCGACTTCGTCTCGTTGCAGCGAGGCACCACCTGCAAGTGCCGCCCACGGCATCCCCATACCCTCTTGCATCGATTGCTCGGCTCGGGCCTTTGCGAGCAGTTCGCCGAGTCTTCGTTGGCCTTCATCGACATCATTGTTGGCGATGAGTCGCAGTGGCCGTCTGCGGATCTGAAGAAGTGCTTGGAAACAATCAAAGGTGCCGAGTCTCGACTGATCGACGACGACCGCTTCAAGCGACTGACTGCCTACCTTCGCCGTCAAGGGCAAGATTGAAGGATCAAGGTTTGTGCCATGTCCGCATTTGCAAGCGAGAGAGGGGGTTGCCGATGTGCACCGTGGCGTCTTGCTCGGTCAGCCAGCGCTGCTGCTCAGGACTTCCCCTCCTCCACGCCGTTGGGTGCAGCAGATGGCGATGCGCTTGCCGCTCAGCAGCGCGGAGTCCGCTCGCCAGTCCGTCTGGCAGAAATGGCCCAAATGGGCTAAACTGAATGCCCAATCTGGTGGAGTACGACGATGGATCGCGTCTCTGAGCAACGCCCCTTGCAGTCGACTTGGCAGCCTGCTCTCAAGAGCCTCGTCGCTGGCGAGGCCACCTACCGCGCGATCTACGCCTTCGGCCGCGTAGACCGCATCGGCATGGTCAGGGAAGGCTTGCCCGCCCGTCTGCTGACCACGCTGGCCAACGACATGCACATTCCACGCGAGCGGCTGTATGGCTGGTTGGGCATCGCCCGAACCACGGCGAATCGCAAGGTGAAGGAAGACGAGCTTCTGAGCCAGGACGAAAGCGAGCGGGCATTGGGCATCGCCCGGCTGGTGGGTCAGGTTCAGGCGATGGTTGCCGAATCGGGCAACCCCGTTGGCTTCGATGCAGCCCGCTGGGCGGCGAGCTGGCTCGAAGAGCCAAACGAAGCGTTGGGCGGCCGGGCGCCGGGCGGGTTCATGGACACGGCCGACGGGCGCGCGCTGGTGTCTGGCCTGGTGGCGCAGATGCAGTCCGGGGCGTATGCGTGAGCGAGGGCGTCACGCTCTGGCGCATCGCAACCGACACGCCGGACTACGAAGCACATGACCTCGGCGGCAAGGGCGCCGAAAAGTCCGGTGGGCGGTGGAATCGGGCAGGCACGCCGCTGGTCTATTGCTCCGTCACCCGAGCACTGGCCTGCCTGGAGACCGTCGTCCACCTGGCGAGGCACCCTCTGCCGCTCAACCGCTACCTTGTCGAGATCACCGTGCCGGCCGTCGCCTGGAAGGCCGCGATCGAACTCGACAGGGCGGCTCTCGTCGGCTGGGACGCCGAACCCGCAGGGAAGGCGTCGCTCGACTGGGGGGCTGAATGGGTGAGTGGCGGCCGGTCGCTGCTGGCGCGCGTCCCGTCGGTGGTGGTGCCGGAGGAGTTCAACGTGCTGATCAATCCCGCCCAGGTCGGACTTGCCGGCGTGAAGGCGAAGAAGGTGCGCAAGTGGCTGTATGACGCCCGCCTCGTCCCGAAGGGGGCCTCGTGAGGTCACGCCGATGGGCCTGCTTTTGTGCGCACGGCGGCAACCCTTCCCGCGAGGATTGAACCGCCGCTGCTTCGGTCGGCGAGTTCACTTCTCCGCGGCTAGCAACTGCCCCACCATCGCCCCAATCAACCGCGGCAAGTCATACGGAAACCGCGCCGTGATCAGGTTCCCGTCGACCACGCACGGCTCGTCCAGCACCGTGGCGCCGGCGTTCTCCAGATCGATCTGGATGTTCCACACCGCGGTCGCGCGTTTGCCCTTCAGGATCTTGGCGCTCACCATCACCCACTGGCCATGGCAGATCGCGCAGGTCGGCTTGCCGGCCTCGTACATCGCGCGCACCAGCGCGCGGGCGGGCTCGTCGGCGCGCAGCGCGTCGGGGTTCCAGCAGCCGCCGGGCAGCAGGATGGCGTCGTAGTCGGCCGCGCGCGCCTCGTCGGTGTAGCGGTCGATCGGCAGCCAGCCCGCGTTCTCCATCAGGCGGATCGCGAGCACGTGCGTGGCACATTGCGGCGGGAAGCGCAGGCCCAGCGTGGGGTGGAACTCGCCGATGCGCGGCGAGACGATGTGCACTGTCGCGCCGTGCTCGGTCAGCCAGCGGTGCGAGCCGAGGATCTCCACCTCTTCGACGCCGTTGGTGCAGCAGATGGCGATGCGCTTGCCCTTCAGCAGCGCGGGGTCGGACGGCGGGTCGAACAGGAAGGCGTTCAGTTCGCGGTTCAGCTCGCCGTCGGCCGTGGTCAGCAGCTCGGTCGAGATCGACGGCACCGCCGAGGGCGACATCAGTTGCTGCATGCGCTGGAAGGCGGCGGCTTGGGGGGCTTCTGTGGCGGTCATGTCGTTGTCTCCTGTTTCGAGTTCGCGCGGCACGCACGATCGACAGGCCGTAGGGCTACAGATAGCGCCGTACCAGGTTCTCGA
>JANOVJ010000083.1:0-5271 GCA_031417295.1 bacterium
GCCGGCATGCTGATCGCCGAGACCGAGTTCAAGCACCAGGTGGAAACCGACATCCGGCCGTTCCACGACGTGCTGCTCGGGCTGTTCTTCATCACCATCGGCATGAAGCTCGATTGGCGCGCGGTGGCCGTGCAGTGGCCGCTGGTGGCCGCGATGACGCTGCTGCCCGTGCTGTTCAAGTTCGGCCTCGTGACCGGCCTGGCGCGGCTGTTCGGCGCCCAGCCCGGCGTGGCGCTGCGCACCGGCTTGTACCTCGCGCAAGCGGGCGAGTTCGGCTTCGTGCTGCTGACGCTTTCAACCCAGCACCAGCTGCTGCCCGTCGCGCTGCAAAGCCCGGTGCTGGCGGCGATGGTGCTGTCGATGCTGGCCACGCCCCTCATCATCCTGTACAGCAACCGGATCGTGATGAAGCTCTCGGCCAGCGACTGGCTGATGCAATCGGTGGCGATGACGAGCATTGCCAAGCGCGCCATCAACACCGAGGCCCACATCATCATCTGCGGCTATGGCCGCAGCGGGCAGAACCTGGCCCGGCTGCTCGACGCCGAGCACATTCCGTACATGGCGCTCGACCTCGACCCCGACCGGGTGCGCCAGGCCGCCGCCGCTGGCCAGAGCGTTGTCTTCGGCGACGCGGCACGGCTGCAAAGCCTGATGGCCGCCGGCCTGGCCCGCGCCAGCGCGGTGGTGGTGAGCTACACCGACACGCCTTCGGCGCTGAAGGTGCTGCAGCGGGTGCAGGCCCACGCGCCGCGGGTGCCGGTGATCGTGCGCACGCTCGACGACACCGACCTGGAACGGCTGCGCGCCGCCGGCGCGACCGAAGTGGTGCCCGAAGCGATCGAAGGCTCGCTGATGCTGGCCAGCCACGCGCTGGCGCTGGTGGGGGTGCCGATGCGGCGCGTGATCCGCGTCGTGCAAGACCAGCGCGACGCGCGCTACGGCCTGCTGCGCGGCTACTTCCACGGCGCCGACGACGACACCGTCAACGAGTTGCAGAACCGGCGCCTGCTCTCGGTCACGCTGCCGCTGGCCGGGCCGCTGCATGGCCGCACGCTGGTCGACCTGGTGCTGCACACGCTGGACGTGAGCGTGGTCTCGGTGCGGCGGGCGGCCGGCGGCGTGGTCCAGCCGGGCGACGCTTTGCGGCTGGAGGGCGGCGACACGCTGGTGCTGTCGGGCTTGCCGGAGCCGCTGGCGCTGGCCGAGGCCAAGCTGCTGGCGCTGCGCTGAGGCGCCGACGATGGACAACCCGGACGAGAGGCGAATGAAGGCGCGTCGCCATTGGCTGCGGGCACTGGTCGGGGGCTTCGTCGCGCCCGCTGGGGGCGTTGCCCGCGCCGCTGTCGCCGACGAAGAGGCCACAGCAACGGCGGCCGACGCGCTGCGTCGGGGCGGTGTGGTCGTGGTGATGCGCCACACGCTCGCGCCCGGCACCTTCGACCCGCCCGGCTTCAAGCTCGGCGACTGCGCTACCCAGCGCAACCTGAGCGACGCGGGCCGCGACCACGCGCGCCGCATCGGCGAATGGTTCCGGGCCCAGCGGCTGGTGCCGGCGGCGGTGCGCAGCAGCCAGTGGTGCCGTTGCCGCGACACCGCAACGCTGGCCTTCGGGGCGGCCAGAGACTGGCCGGCGCTGAACTCGGTGATTGCCATCCGCGAGCGCGAGCCGGAACAGACGGCGGCATTGCGCTCCGCGCTGGCGCGTGTGCCGGGTGGCCGCTTTGAGGTCTGGGTCACACACCAGGTGAACATTGGCGCGCTGGCCGGTGAATCGGCCGCGCCGGGGGACGCGGTGGTGCTGCGTCATGACGCGGCGACGGGCCGTGCGGTCGTTGTCGCCAGCCTGCGCATCGTGTGAGCGAGGCGCCGTTGTTGGCGAGTGGTGCCCTGCGCCCCCGCCGCGGTCTCACTTGCCGATGCAGAACTTGCCGAAGATCTCGCCGAGCAGATCGTCGGCACTGAACTGGCCGGTGATCTGGCCCAGGCTGTCGTGCGCCAGCCGCAGTTCTTCGGCCAGCAGTTCGAGCGCGGGTGCCGGGCCGCCCAGCCACTCCTCGGCCTGCGCCAGATGCGCCTGGGTGCGGCGCAGCGCCTGCACATGGCGGGTGCGGGCGGTGAACAGCCCGTCGGGCTGGGCGTGCCAGCCAGCCAGCGCGAGCAGCTTCTGGCGCAGCGCTTCGAGGCCGGCGCCGGTGCGGGCCGAGAGGATGATGGCGCCTTCGCTCTCAACGCGGCCGGGCGCGGGCGGGGCCAGGTCGGCCTTGTTGAAAACATGCACCAGGCGCGCATCGGCGCTCGGCAGTCGCGCGACGATGCGCGCCTCTTCGGCCTCGTAGCCGGGCTCCCCCAGGCGCGTCAGGTCGCGCAGGAACAGCACCGCGTCGGCATCGTCGATCGCTGCCCAGGCACGGGCGATGCCAATCCGTTCGACTTCGTCCTGCGCCTGCACATCGGCGCGCAGCCCGGCGGTGTCGGTCACGTGCAGCGGCACGCCGTCAATCTGGATCGTCTGGCTCACCTTGTCGCGCGTGGTGCCGGGAATCGGCGTGACGATCGCGAGTTCGGCGCCGGCCAGCGCGTTCAGCAGCGAGCTTTTTCCCACGTTGGGCTGGCCGGCGATCACGACCTTGATGCCTTCGCGCAGCAGCGCGCCCTGCCGCGCGCGCGCCAGCACGGCGTCCACCGCAGCGGCGACGGCGGCGAGCCGCTCGCGGGCCTTGGCCTGTTGCAGGAAGTCGATCTCTTCCTCGGGAAAGTCGAGCGTGACCTCGACCAGCGTGCGCAACCCGATGAGCTGGTCGCGCAGGCTGGCGATCTCGTTCGAGAACGCGCCGCTCAGCGACCGGCTGGCCGAGCGCGC
The DNA here is from genome assembly GCA_031417295.1 of bacterium. GTDB lineage: Bacteria > Pseudomonadota > Gammaproteobacteria > Burkholderiales > Burkholderiaceae_C > CAIKUF01. Next base: position 2,864 of record JANOVJ010000083.1, read on the forward strand.
CGCCGCTTCGGTGCTGGCGTCGATCAGGTCGGCCACCGCTTCGGCCTGCGCCAGGTCGAGCTTGTCGTTCAGGAAGGCGCGCTCGGTGAACTCGCCGGGCTCGGCGAGGCGCAGCCCAATGTGAGCGCCGGCTTCCAGGCAACGCGCCAGCAGCAGTTGCAGCACGACCGGGCCGCCGTGGGCTTGCAGTTCCAGCACGGCCTCGCCGGTGTACGAATGGGGCGCGGGAAACCAGATCGCCAGGCCCTGGTCGATGGCCTGGCCTTGCGCGTCACGGAACGGCAGGAACGTGGCGTTGCGCGGCCTGAGCGCAGTGCCACAAAGGGCTTCGATCAGCGGCGCCAGCTCGCGCCCCGAGGCCCGCACGATGCCCACCGCACCACGGCCGGGCGCTGTCGCGACAGCGACGATAGGCTCATGGTGGCGCGGCAGCATGGGCGGCATTCTCGCCTTGCCCTGTCGCGCGGCAGCTACTTGCCGAGCACGCCGAGCTGCTTGTTGATCAGGTACTGCTGGGTGATCGACAGGATGTTGTTCGTCAACCAGTACAGCACCAGGCCGGCCGGGAAGAAGAAGAACATGACCGAGAACGCGAGCGGCATGATCCACATCATCCGCGCCTGGATCGGGTCGGGCGGGGTCGGGTTGAGCCAGGTCTGGAGCAATGACGTGGCCGTCATCAGCAGCGGCAGGATGAAGAAGGGATCCGGCGCCGAGAGGTCGTGGATCCACAAGATCCACGGCGCGTTGCGCATTTCCACGCTCGACAGCAGCACCCAGTAGAGGGCGATGAAGAACGGCATCTGCGCAAAGATCGGCAGGCAGCCGCCGAGCGGGTTGACCTTTTCCTCGCGGTAGATGCGCATCATCTCCTGCTGCATCTCCTGCGGCTTGTCTTTCAGCCGTTCGCGCAGCGCCATCACCCGCGGGTTGACGGCCTTCATCTTGGCCATCGAGCGGTAGGCGCTGGCGTTGAGCCAGTAGAACGCGATCTTCAGCAGCACCACCAGCGCGACGATCGACCAGCCCCAGTTGCCGAGCACACCGTGCAACTGCGTCAACAGCCAGAACAGCGGCTTGGCGAGGATGGTGAACCAGCCATAGTCCTTCACCAGTTCGAGGCCCGGCGCCAGTGCGGCGAGCTTGTTTTCTTCCTGCGGGCCGACGAACAGCGTGCTGTCGAGCGTCTTGCTGGCCCCGGCATCCAGCGTGCCCAGTGGCACGATCATCCCGACGGCGTACAGGTTGGTGTCGACCTTGCGGGTGAAGAACTCGCGCGGCGTCTTGTCGGGCAGCAGCCAGGCCGAAGCAAAGTAGTGCTGCACCATCGCCACCCAGCCGTTGTTGGCGGCCGTCGGGTGGTCGGGTTTCTCAGCAGCGCCGCGCTTCTCGATCGACTTGAAGTCGATCTTTGTGAACTTGGCCGCTTCGTCGTAGATCGCCGGGCCGGTGAAGGTGAAATAGAAGCTCGATTCGCCGACCGGCGCATTGCCGTCGCGCACCAGTTGCAGGTAGACCTGCGGCGTGATCGGCGCGGTGGACACGTTCACCACCTCAAGCTGCACCGCCACGGTGTAGCTGCCGCGCTTGAAGATGTAGGTCTTGGCGAGCTTGGCGCCGCCGACTTCGGGCGACTCGAAACGCACCTTCAACTCGTCGCTGCCGGGCTGCAGATCGCGGTCGCCGGGGACCCAGGTCATGCCGGTCAGATGGGTCGGCAGTGGCGCGGCGCCAGGCGCGGCGATCAGGCCGGTCTGGGCCAGGTAGACACGCTGCGCGGTCTGGTCGAACAGCACGACGTTCTTGGCCCGGTCGTTCTGGTCGACTTCGCGCAGCAACTCGACCTTGACCGGATCGCCGCCGTTGGAATCGAGCGTGAAGCGGAACACGTCGGTGGTGATGACGATCTTTTCGGACACCGCTGGAATGGCCCCGGCGGGCGAGACCGGCGCCAGGGCCGCGGGCCCAGCGGTCGTGAGAGTTGCGGCCGGGCCGGGCACGGCCGCGGCGCCCGCAATCGCCGGAACGCTGGCCGGCGGCGTGCCGCCGACCGCGGTGGCGCCAACTGCCGGGGCCGTGGCGCCGGGGTTGAACAGCGACGGCTTGCCGTTGTAGCTGTTCCAGCCATCCCACAGCAGAACGAGCGACATCGAGAACACCACCCACAGCAGGGTGCGGCGAATATCGTTCATGGAGCAGACTTTGATGAGGAGGAAGAGGGGGAAGGGTGTGCCGCGGGCGTTTCGCCGGGCCGGTGCCACGTGAAGAGACGCGGCGCTTCGGCCGGCACCGGATCGTGCCCGCCCGCGCACCACGGATGGCAATGGAGCACGCGTTTCGCAGCGAGGTAGCTGCCCGCGGCGGCGCCGTGGGCTTGCAACGCTGCCAGCGCATAGGCCGAACAGGTC
>JANOVJ010000084.1:0-10200 GCA_031417295.1 bacterium
GGTCGCGGATGAAGCCCACGGTGTCTGACAACGACACCTGCTGCGCCACGCCTACAAGCCACCAGGCGCGGGTGGTGGTGTCCAGCGTGGCGAACAACTGGTCGGCGGCCAGTGCGCGCGCCTTGACCAGCGCATTGAACAGCGTGGATTTGCCGGCGTTGGTGTAGCCTACCAGCGAGACCCGGAACGCCCCGCTGCGTTCGCGCGCCTTGCGCTGCGTGCCGCGCTGGCGCTTGACCTTTTCCAGCCGCGACTTCACCGACTTGATGCGCTCGCCGATCATCCGCCGGTCGAGCTCGATCTGCGCCTCGCCGGGGCCGCCGCGGTTGCCGATGCCGCCGCGCTGGCGCTCGAGGTGGCTCCAGCGCCGCACCAGCCGCGTCGACAGGTATTGCAGCCGGGCCAGTTCGACTTGCAGCTTGCCTTCGTGGCTTTGCGCGCGGGCGCCGAAGATCTCCAGAATCAGCATCGTCCGGTCGGCCACCGCGACCCCGAGATGCTTTTCGAGATTGCGCTGCTGCGCGGCCGACAGCGCCTGGTCGAACAGCACCGCCTCGGCCTGGTGGCCGAGCACCAGCGCCTTGATCTCGTCGGCCTTGCCCGAGCCGACGAACAGCGCCGGGTCCGGCGCCTTGCGCCGGCAGACCACGCGCTCGACCACCTGATCACCGGCCGACTAGGCCAGCAACGCGAGTTCGTCGAGCGTGGCATCAAACCCCCCGTTGCCGAAATCGACGCCGACGAGTACCGCCCGCGGCGGGCCGCCAGCGGTCTCGTGATTCAGGGGAGAGCCCGCCGCCTCGGGGCGGCGCGTGGCAGTCGGCTTCAGGTCGTTTCGGGCGCTTCGGCCGCGTGGAAATTGACCGCGCGGCCCGGCACGACGGTGGAGATCGCGTGCTTGTAGACCATCTGCGTCACGGTATTGCGCAGCAGCACCACGTACTGGTCGAAAGACTCGATCTGGCCTTGCAGCTTGATCCCGTTGACGAGATAGATCGACACCGGCACGTGCTCTTTGCGCAGCAGGTTAAGAAAAGGATCCTGCAAAAGTTGACCTTTGTTGCTCACGATATGCTCCGTGATGTTGGTTGACAAGCAATCACAGTACCACAGCACTTGCGGGCATCGCCAAGCAAGGCCATGGCTCAGTCACGGTCCTTGAACGGGTTCTTCGACGAGCGCATTTCGATCCGCAGCGGCGTGCCGACGAGCTTGAAATGAGCCCGGAACCGGCCTTCGAGGTAGCGCTTGTAGACCGCGGTCACGTGCTCCAGCGAGTTGCCGTGGATCACGATCAGCGGCGGCTTCATGCCGCCCTGATGAGCGTAGCGCAGCTTGGGCCGGAACGCGCCGGCGCGCTTGGGCGTCTGCAATGCCACCGCTTCCTGCAACAGGCGCGTCAGCACCGGCGTGCTCATCTTCTTCACAGACGAGGCATGGGCGTCGGCGATCGCCTTCCACACCGGGGCCAAGCCCTGGCGCTTCAAGGCCGAGATGTTGGCCAGCGGCGCGAACTTGAGGAACGAAAGCCGCTGCTCGACCGAGCGTTGCAGCACCTCGCGCTGGTAGGTATCCACCGCGTCCCATTTGTTCACCGCCAGCACCACGGCACGGCCGCTCTCCAGGATGTAGCCGGCAATGTGCGCGTCCTGGTCGGTCACGCCCTGCGTCGCGTCGAGCAGCAACAGCACCACGTCGGCATCGGCGATCGCCTGGAGTGTCTTGACGACCGAGAACTTCTCGATCGCCTCGAACACCTTGCCCTTGCGGCGCAGGCCGGCGGTGTCGATCAGCTCGAACTGCTGGCCGTTGCGCTCGAAGGGCACGCTGATCGCGTCGCGCGTGGTGCCGGGCTGGTCGAACGCAATCAGGCGTTCCTCGCCGAGCCAGGTATTGATGAGCGTCGACTTGCCGACATTCGGCCGGCCGGCGACAGCGAGGCGAATCGGCGCGCCTTCGGGCGTGGGCTCGGGTTCCTTGTCGGGCGGGAAGCCTTCGAGCACCGCGTCGAGCAGGCTGCGAATGCCCTGCCCGTGCGCGGCCGACACCGGGTGCGGCTCGCCGATGCCGAGCTCGTGAAACTCGCCCAGGTGCGGCGAATCGACCATGCCCTCGGCTTTGTTGACGGCCAGGAACACCTTCTTGCTGACCGAGCGCAGGTAGCGCGCGATGTCGTGGTCCTGCCCCGAGACGCCGGCCCGGATGTCGACCACGAAGATCACCGCGTCGGCCTCGGCCACGGCTTGCCGCGTCTGGCGCGCCATTTCCTTGACGATGCCGGTGGTGCTGTCGGGCTCGAAGCCGCCGGTGTCGACGACGATGAATTCATGCTCGCCGTTCTGCCCGTCGCCGTAGTGACGGTCGCGCGTCAGCCCGGCGAAGTCGGCCACGATCGCGTCGCGGCTCTTCGTCATCCGGTTGAACAGTGTCGACTTGCCGACGTTCGGCCGGCCGACGACGGCAATGACGGGTTTCATTCGGGGCGGAATGCGAACAGCCCGCCGGCCCGGGTGACGACGAGCATGGTCTTGCCCGACAACGCCGGTGGCGCGACCACCGCGCTGCCATCGGTCGCCAGGCGAAGCAGCTGCTTGCCATCCTCGCGGCCGAGCAGATGAACGTAGCCTTCGAGGTCGCCGAACACGGCCGTCCTGCCGACCAGCAGCGGCGCGCTCAAGTCGCGGTAGAGCAGCTTGTCGCTGGTCCAGGCGACCTCGCCGGTGGCGGCCTTCCAGGCGGTGATGCGGTCCGAGCCGTCGGCGCCGACCACCAGTTCCGCATCGGCGCCGATGCCCTCGTTGCCGCCGACATTGCGGGTCCAGATCAGCGTGCCGCGCTCGGCGTTGACACAACCCACCGCGTTCTGGAACGAGCGCGCGCAGACGCTGCTGCCAAAGCGCACGGCGGGCGCCAGCAGGTCGGCCAGGCGCTCGACTTCGTTGGTGCCGCGCGGCGTGGCCACCGCCACTTCCCAGCGCAGCGTGCCGCGCGTCGGGTCGACGCCGGCCAAGCGCGGGCCCTGCCCGACCAGCAGCGTGTCCTGGAACGCAGAGAGCACGCCGGCTTTGGACAAGGTGAGTGGCTCGCCCGGGCGTTGGAGGGTCCAGAGCTTGCGGCCGTCGAGGGCGTCGAAGGCCTGCACCACCCGGTCCACGCTCATCACGAAGACGCGCTCGCCGGCCACCAGCGGGGCGGTGGCGACACGCGCGCCCAGCCGCGCCCGCCACAGCACGCGGCCGGCTTCGAGCGTGACCAGCTCGTTGTCGCGCGTCACCACGGCGGCAAAGCGGCCATCGCTGCCGACGCCCGCACTCAGCGCGGCACCGACGTTGGTGCGCCACAGCTCGCTGCCGGTGTCGGCCTGCAGCGCGGCCACGGTGCCATCGCTGCCGGCCACGGTGAAGGTGCCGCCGCTCGAGGCGGTGTCGTTCACGGCCACCAGCAGCGGGAACTTCACGCTCTCGACCTTCTGGCTCCATGCCAGGCGGCCGCCGATCTGCGGCGGCACCACCTCGAGCGCGGTCGCCTTGGGTTTGGGCGTGCCCGAACAGGCGGCCAACGTCAGCAGACCCAACAGGCCCAGCAACAGCAGCCCCTTCAACCGCCCTCGCCGGCTGCGACCAACTCGCGTCACTTGCCCGCCTCGGCCATCGCTGCGGTCTTCGGCTTCTCGGCCTCCGGCGCCGCGCCGAGCGCGGTCAACTTGGCGTCGATCAGACGCCGGTACTCGACCTTTTCATCCATCGTCTTCCAGGCGAGCGCGTAGGCGGCCTTGGCCTCGTCCCGCTTGCCCTGCGCGACCAGGACATCACCGCGCCGGTCGGCCACCAGCGCCGCGAACTCTTTGGCGGTGGCCGCATCGAGCTGCTTCAGCGCCTCGTCGTATTTCTTCTCGTCGAGCAGCACGCCGGCCAGACGCAGCCGGGCAATCGTCCGGTACTCGTCTTCCTTCGCGTTCTCACTGACCCAGGTGAGGGTGGCGCGCGCGTTCTCGGCCTGACCCTTGTCGAACTGGGTTCGCGCCGCCAGCAGCGCGCCTTGCTCGGTGAACGCGGTGCGCGGGAAGCGCTCCTTCATGTCGGCGAAAACGCGACCGGCCTTGTCGGCGTCGCCGGCCTGCGCGGCCTTGTCGAGCTCGTCGTACATCGCGCCGGCCTTGATAGCCTGGTCGCGCTGGTACCAGTTCCAGCCGTTCCACGCGGCAAAGGCGCCGAGCACGGCAATCACGGCCCAGGTGAGCAGGTTGCCGTATCGCCTCCAGAACGATTTGAGCTGGTCGAGCTGTTCCTGGTCTTCCAGGTTGAGATGGGTCGCCATGAGATCGGGTCGGGGCTTCGGATAAAGATGGGATTATGCGTTGCGCAGGCTCGCCGCCCAGCCGGCCAGGGCGTCGAGCCGCAGCGTGCGCTGGGCTGCCGCCGGGTCGCGCAAGGGCTTGAGCCCGACCTCGCCACGCGCCAATTCGTCGGCACCGAAGATCAGCGCGTGGCGGGCGCCGCTGGCATCAGCGCGCTTGAACTGGTTCTTGATGCTGCCCCAGGACTCGGCGCCGGCACCATGCATCTGCACCGTGACGCCGAGGCCGCGCAAGGCCTCGCAGGTCGTCAGCGCGGCGCTCATGGCCGCCGAGGCGGGAACGATCGCATAGGCATCGACGGCGCTGGCGGGCGCTGCCACGCCCACAGCTTCGAGCAGCAACAGCATGCGCTCGATGCCCATGCCCCAGCCGACGGCCGGCGTCGGCTTGCCGCCGAGCTGGGCGAACAGGTCGTCGTAGCGGCCGCCGCCGCACACCGTGCCCTGCGAGCCGAGCTTGTCGGTGATCCACTCGAACACGGTCAGGTTGTAGTAGTCCATGCCGCGCACCAGGCGTGGGTTGATGCGGTAGGCCAGGCCCGCTGCATCGAGCGCCGCGCGCACCGCGTTCAGGTGCGCGAGCGAGGCCTCGCCGAGAAAATCCATCAGCTTCGGCGCCGCTTCGACAACCCCCTGCAACGCCGGGTTCTTGGTGTCGAGGATGCGCAGCGGGTTGCTGTGCAGGCGCCGTTTCGCGTCTTCGTCAAGCACGCTGACATGGGCCTCGAAGTGGGCGATCAGCGCCGCGCGGTGCGCCAGGCGCTCGCCCGGCTGGCCCAGGCTGTTCAGCTCCAGCCACACGTCGCGTCCCTCGACAAGCCCAAGATCGCGCCACAGCGCACGGCACATCAAGATCTGTTCGGCATCGACATCCGGCCCGGCGAACCCGAGCGCCTCGACGTCGATCTGGTGGAACTGGCGGTAGCGCCCCTTCTGCGGCCGCTCGTGGCGAAACAGCGTGACGTTCGACCAGAGCCGCAGCGGCCCGTTGTAGAGCGCGTTGTGCTCGACCATCGCGCGCACGATGCCGGCGGTGGCCTCGGGGCGCAGGGTGAGCTTGTCGCCGTTCATCGCGTCCTCGAAGGAGTACATCTCCTTCTCCACGATGTCGGTCACTGCACCAAGGCCGCGCACGAACAGCGCGGTCGGCTCGACGATCGGCGTGCGCACGTTCTGGTAGGCGTAGCGCGCCATCAGCGCACGCACCTTGTGCTCGAACCCTTCCCAGCGCGCCGAGTCAGGCGGCAGGATGTCGTTCATGCCCTTGACGGCTTGCAGTGGCGAAGGTTTTGCGGGAGCGACCATGACGTGAAAGGGTGGCGTGGCAGAACCGGGATTATTCAACGGCCACGCCCACCCGCCGCCACGGCCGGCCCCACGTGCGGGCCGCGGCACTTCGCGATCCAGCGGTCAAGCCGGCGGCGCGTCGAGGAAGCGCGCTGCGAACTGCGCCGCGACGGCGCTGCCCCGAGCCGCCTGAAGCACCCTGTGGCCGTGCTCCAGCGCCAGGCGCAACTCGTCGCCGCTGCGCGCTTTCTCGATCCGCAGCGCCGCGGTCTCGGCGGCCGGGCCAATCTGGTCGGTGAGGTGTCGCACCGCGAGACGGCGTCGCTCGGCCAAAGCAGCCGGGCTCATCGCGACCGCCGCTGCGGCAACAGGCCCCGCCGACGCGGGTGCAAGGGCTGCCGCCGGCGTCGGCGTCGGCAAGGCCGCCGGTGCAGGCGCGAGCGGTGCGGTCGGCGGCGGCGACAGCTGAGTCGAAACCACCTCGATGTAGCCCGCCTCCAGCAATGCCAGCAAGGTCGCGTCGGGCTCGGCCTGAACCAGCGCCCGCAGGTCGGCGTCGCTGCGCCGGCCATCGACGAGGATCAGCGCCGTGCGCAGGCGCGGCGCAAGCCGGTTCGCCCGGGTCTCGATCTCGTGCTGGCCTTTGGCGCTTTTGCGGTAAACCGTGGTCATTGTCGGCCGTTGCCGGGTGGTGAACTGTTCGAACTCGGCCCGGTGCGGGTGCTATCGAACGTTATCGACCGCTCCGTGACCGGCTTGAGCATGGCACCGCGCCCCCGTGCGATCGGCGTTGCAACGCCACCGCTGCGGCCCGGTTCAGGCGGGGCTGGCCACCGCGCCGTAGCGGCGCTCGATGTAGCTTTCGACCAAGGCCTGGAACTCGGTTGCGATGCCGGCACCGCGCAGCGTCAGCGCCTTCTGGCCGTCGATGAACACCGGCGCTGCCGGCGCCTCGCCGGTGCCGGGCAGGCTGATGCCGATGTCGGCGTGCTTGCTCTCGCCCGGGCCGTTGACGATGCAGCCCATCACCGCGACCTTCATCTTCTCGACGCCGGGGTAGCGCGCGGTCCAGACCGGCATCTGCGCGCGCAGGAAGTCGTCGATCTGCTTGGCGAGTTCCTGGAAAGTGGTGCTGGTGGTGCGGCCGCAGCCCGGGCAGGCGGTAACGCTGGGGTTGAACGAGCGCAGGCCGAGCGATTGCAGGATCTCGCGCGCGATCACCACCTCTTGCGTCCGCGCCTCGCCCGGCTGCGGCGTCAGCGAGACGCGGATCGTGTCGCCAATGCCTTCTTGCAGCAGCAACACCAGCGCGGCGGCCGACGCGACCGTGCCCTTGGTGCCCATGCCGGCTTCGGTCAGGCCCAGGTGCAGCGCGTAGTCGCAGCGCCGCGCCAGCGCGCGGTAGACACTGACCAGGTCTTGCACCCCGGACATCTTGCAAGACAAGATGATCTGCTCCGCCGGCAGCCCGATTTCCTCGGCAAACCGCGCCGATTCGAGGGCCGAGGTGATGATGGCGCGGTACATGATCTGCTGCGGCTCGAACGGCTCGGCGCGGCGGCCGTTGTCGTCCATCATCTGCGCCAGCAACTCCTGGTCGAGGCTGCCCCAGTTGACGCCGATGCGCACCACCTTGTTCAGCTTCGCCGCGATCTCGACCATCTGCCCGAACTGACGATCGCGCTTCTCGCCCTTGCCCACGTTGCCGGGGTTGATGCGGTACTTGGAAAGCGCCTCGGCGCAGGCCGGGTGGTCGGCCAGCAGGCGGTGCCCGTTGTAGTGGAAGTCACCGATCAGCGGCACGTGGATGTCCATCCGGTCGAGTTGCTCGCGGATGTAGGGCACGGCCGCCGCCGCCTCGGGCGTGTTGACGGTGATGCGCACCAGCTCCGAGCCGGCAATGGCGAGCTGCTTGACCTGGATCGCGGTGCCGATGGCGTCGACCGTGTCGGTGTTGGTCATCGACTGCACGCGCACCGGCGCGTCGCCGCCGATCGTCACCACATGGCCGGCCCACTCGACGCGGGCCTGGCGGCTGCGCCGCGCGGCAGGCGCCGCCGGGGGGATGAAGTCGTCGAGTGCAGTGTCCATGCTCACGCCCTACCTCTACTTCAGTTCAAGCCGCGCCACGTTGTCGCGCGTCGAGGCCGCCAGTTCGACCGGCTGGCCGCGAAAGCTCAGCTTGGTGACCGCCGCGTTACCGATCTTGAGCTTGAACGGCGGGGTGCCGTCCAGGCCGACCGCCTCGCCCGGCTGCAGCATGCGCTGCAGCAGCGAGGCGCCGCTGGCATCGAGCACCTCGACCCACGACTCGCCGGAGACACGCAATTGCAGTGTGCCGGTCAGGTCGACCGGCGCGGCGATGGCAACCGGCACCGGCTCGGGCGCAAAGGCCGGCGCGACTTCCGCCGCTGCCGAGGCCGCAGGCGAGACCGCCTCTGCCGAGACGGTGGCCGCACTGGCCGCTGCCGCCGCCGGGCTCAGCCCCGAGGCCGCGACCGCCGGCTCGCGCAGGTCAGCGATCCAGCGCTGCGGCATCAGGTAGATGCCCAATGCGGCCAGCACCAGCAGCAGCGTCAGCCACACCGCCGGGCGCGTCAGGAGGCTCAGGTCGAGCGGCTCCAGGCGGCCTGGTCGCTCGCGGAACGTGGTGTTCAAGCCCTGGTGCACACGGTCGAGCCCCTGGTCGCCGAGCCGCGGCAGCAACGCCAGCACCGGCGCCGCATCGATCTTCAGGCTGCGGCAGACGGTCTTGGCCAGCGCTCGGGTGAACGTGATGTCGGGCAGCTCGCTGTAGCGGTCGGCCTCCAGCGATTCGAGCTTGCGCTGCGGCACCTTGATCGAGGCCGCCAGCGCCGCCACGTGCAGGCCCTGCGCCTGGCGCGCGGCGCGCAGCAGCGCGCCCGCCGTCGTTGGCGACGCTGTACCCGCGCCGCCGATCTGCGGGGCCACCCCAGCCGGCGCCGGGCCGCCCCAAGGCGGCTGGGATGCCCCTTGGGGGGGCGGCGCCGCAGGCGTCTTGGGGGCCAAGTCATTCATTGAATCGGCCCTGCTGAAACGCAGAGGCCTCGGCGGATTTCGGGTAGCGGCTCAGCAACTGCTGGCCGATTTCGTTCGCCGCCTGGGCGTTGCCGCCGCGGGACTCGATGCGCGCGGCCAGCCACAGCGTCTGCGCGTTCGCCTGTTGAGGCGCGCCGTTGACGCGCCGGATGTAGAAGCGGGCGCGCTCGTACTCGCCGCGCTGCATCAGCACTTCCGACAGGTTGACCGCAATCGACGGGTTCGCAGAATCGAGCGCGTAGGCGCGCTGCAGCGTTCGCTCGGCCTCGGGCAACTGGCCGGCCCGAGCCTCGCACACACCCTGGGCGAGCAGGGTCCGCGTCACGTCCCGGTACTGCGGCTGAGCGAGTGCCTGCTGGAACTGCGCGCTGGCCTCGGGATAGCGTTTCTGCAGACACAGGTACCAGCCATAGTTCTGCATCGTGTCGCCGTCGCGCGGGCTGAGCTGCAGGGCGCGCTTGAAGCTGTCTTCGGCCAGCGCGTCGTCGCCGAGCCCGGCATAGATGAGGCCGCGAAGGTTGAACGCCTCGGCCATCTTCGGGTCGGCGTTGATGGCCTGCTTCACCTCGTCGAGCGCGGTGGTGAGCTGGCCATCGGCGAAATAGGCGCTCGCAAGTTGCAGCCGCACATTGGCGCGCCGGCTCGAGTCGGACTGATCGGACGCGGTGATGCGGTCCTTGCCGACATCGCTCACCGGCACGACCGTGTTTGTGGTCGTTGAGCTGCAGCCTGCCAGCGCAACGGCCAGCAACAGGCCGCCGGGAAGGCGTGACGCGAAAGTAAACGGCTTCATTGCACACGCTCCTGAGGCAGCGGCGCCACCACCCGGATCGGAATCGAGCGGCCGGCAAAGCGCTCATGCACCCGCGTCCGGTCCTGCACCTCGCCGGCGAGTTGCCCGCACGCTGCAGCGATGTCGTCGCCGCGGGTCTTGCGCACGGTGGTGACGATCCCGGCATCGCGCAGGACGCCGGCAAACGCCAGCACCCGTTCGCGCGGCGAGCAGGTGAGGCCCGACTCGGGGAAGGGGTTGAACGGAATGAGGTTCAGCTTGCACGAGATCCGCGTCGCCGGGTCGGTGCCGAGCAGCGCCACCAGTTCGCGCGCCTGCGCCAGGCTGTCGTTCACGCCGTCGAGCATGCAGTACTCGAAGGTGATGAAATCGCGCGGCGCGGTGTCGAGGTAGCGGCGGCAACTGGCCAGCAGTTCGGCGATCGGGTACTTGCGGTTGAGCGGCACCTGATCGTCGCGCAAGGCGTCGCTCGGCGCGTGCAGCGACACCGCGAGGGCCACCGGGCAGTCGTCGCGCAGGCGCTCGATCATCGGCACCACGCCCGAGGTCGAGACCGTCAAGCGCCGCCGCGACAGCCCGTAGCCATGGTCGCTGAGCATCGTGCGCAGCGCAGGCAACAGCGCCGCGTAGTTCTGCAACGGCTCGCCCATGCCCATCATCACCACGTTCGAGATCACGCGCTCACCGCTCGCCGCGCGCGCCAG
>JANOVJ010000085.1:0-7465 GCA_031417295.1 bacterium
CGAACCTCGCGCCGGATGACGCATGGCATCCATTCACTGGCGGCCAGCCTATCCTGCCATCCATCTTTTTCTAGCTTCTTCATCTCCACTCTTGATCTGTGTCGCGTGTGTTCGTCGGGGGTCGGACTGTCCGACCCCTCACCCCAGCCGACGGCCGAGGCATGCGAGGCGCTGCTTCAGCACCTCGAGGTCGGCGTCAGCATTGCGCGGCTCGGCCTTCGCAATCCGGTCCAAAGCGAGTTCGAGCCGTGCACAGGCCGCATCGGCTTGGGCGAGCAGCGGCAGTTGCGCGTGTCGTTGTTTCGCCCCCTGCGCTGGCTCGACGGCCTTGGCGCGCACCGCGTTGGCGGCGCCGCGGGTGATCTCACCATCGCCGTCGAGAAGCGCCCTCGCCTGGTCGGGCTCGTCGCGGTGCATCTTGGCAAGCTCGTACAACGTGCGCGGTGATGTGCAGCGGCCTGCCAACATCGCGTCGCTCAGTTCGGCCGGGAGTTCGAGCAGCGCGAGGTGATGGGCTACCGACGTGAGGTCCATGGCCAGCCGCTTGGCGATAGTCGCGTTCGATTCGCCGGCATCGGCGCGTGTACGGATGAAGCGTGCCAGGTCCAGCGGCGTCAGGCCGTGCCGCTTCTGGTTCTCGGCGACCTGGGTGTAGGGGTCGGTCGGTGTGTCGCGGACAACCACCGGGACATCGGTCAGCCCAGCGCGTTGCGCAGCACGCCACCGCTTCGCACCGAAGTGGATGCGGTATCGGCCTCGCTCGTCGGCCGCGTGAACGACGATCGGCTGCAGGATGCCGTGCCGGCGGATGTCTTCAGCCAGTTCATCCAACTCGGCCTCGGGGAACTCGGTGCGCGGGTTTGCAGGGTCTTCGCAGAGAGCCGCGACGGGCAGCAACTGTGGCGCCGATGGGACGACGCGCTGGCTTGTCGTCGTTGGCAGCTCCATACCGGCTGGCGGCGCGATCGGCGCAGCCACAGCTTCGAGCAAGTCGAGCCGCACGTCCTTGGTTTTGTTCCATAGCTTGAGCACGATGGCATCGTGCCGACCGACTTGCTCGGCGAAAAGAGCCCCATCGTGCGTGCGCCTCGGGGTCGGTCGATCCCTTGTAGTCTTGGCAGAGCCCAAGTCGCGCCAAGACATTCGCAGGCGCGAGACATGTTGTTTCGACTGTCGCTGTTGCTCGCAATCGTGCTGGCAATGGTCGGGGGTGGAGCGCAGGGCCCGGTTGGCGCCTCGTCCGAAACGAAGCCGACTTTTCGGACAGGCCGGACATCTGAGTGTTAAAAGAAGTAGGTTGTATTTTTAACGCCTAGCGCGCACACTCACTCATGGCCACCCGACGCCCGATCACGACGCCCCCTCGCAAAGCCGCGCCCACCGCGAAAAGGCCTCGCCCTCAGTCACGGCAAGCAGTTGCACCCTCCCAGGCGCCCAACATCGCGCAGGAGATTGGCCGACGCATCACCGCAGCCAGCAAAGCCAACCCAGGGCGCGTGCACACGCCTTTCGACTTCCTCGACCTCGGTTCGCCTCACAGCGTGGGCATGGCGCTGATGCGCTTGGTCCGCAGCGGCGCCTTGCGTCGCCTGGCACGTGGCCTCTACGACGTGCCTCGCCACCACCCCCTGCTCGGCACTTTGCAACCCAGCGCCGACGAGATCGTGCAGGCGCTGTCGCGACGTGACGGTGCCTCGGTGCAGCCGGCGCAGGCCATGGCCGCCAACCTGCTGAGTCTGTCGGAGCAGGTACCTGTGCGCGCCGTCTACGAAACCGATGGGCCAAGCCGCACCGTGAAGGTAGGTTCGCTGACGATTCAGCTCAAGCATCGACCGCCGCGCCAGGTGCGCAGCGCCAGCCCGATGAGCAACCTTGTCTTCGCGGCACTGCGCAGCGTCGGCAAGGCCAACGTCAACGAGGCCCGGGTCGCGCACCTGCGCGAAACGCTGTCGGCGAAGGATCGCGCGGCCTTGTTGAAGGACCTGCCGCTCGCGCCTGCCTGGATGCACCGGCACCTTCGTTTCATCGCGACTTCCGAACCCCATTCCAAGACGGCAGCGAAGGCGCTGCCGCGGCGGAAGCTTGCAGCCTGACGGCACCCGCACGATGAACTCGTTCGCCACCCTGCCACTTGCCGAGCGAGCCCTGATCGTTAACGAAGCGGCCGGCCGCCTGGGGCTCGTGCCGTTGATCGTGGAGAAAGACTTCTGGGTCTGTTGGACGCTCGCGCGCATCTTCGAGGTCGAAGCGGTCGCCCAGCATGTTGTGTTCAAGGGCGGCACGTCGCTGTCGAAGGTTTTCGGCGCGATCGAGCGCTTCTCCGAAGAAATCGACCTGGCCGTCTCCCCGCAAACGCTGGGCTTCGAGGCAGCGGAGCTCGACGAAGCGCCCTCGGCCAGTCAGCGACGCAAGCGCGTGCAGGCACTGGAAGTCGAGTGCGAACGTTGCGTGTCGGAGCGCTTTCGGCCGCCACTCGAAGCCGTGATCGCTGCCAGGCTCGGCGTTCCGCAACACACGAATAGCTGGCTGCGCTACGAAATCGATGCGCTGGCCGGCACGCCGAACCTCCTCTTCACGTATCCGTCCGCGCTCGCGCAGGCCGGCGGCTACATCGCGAAGCAAGTGAAGCTGGAATTCGGCGCCCTGACCGATCAGCAGCCCACTGGAGCGCACGGCATCGCAGCACTGCTCGCCCAGACACCTGGCGTCGACCTGGCGAGCGCCTACGACGATCTCCGAGCGAACGTCGTGGCGCTGGAGATCACTCGCACGTTCTGGGAGAAGGCGACGATCCTGCACGCGGAACACCACCGGCCGCTGGACCTGCCGACCCGCGACCGCTACGCCCGCCACTACGCCGACTTCGAGGCGCTGTGGCGCCACCCGAGACGTGTTGATGCGCTCGACAGGCTCGATCTGCTGGAAGACGTGGTGCGCCACAAGAGTCGCTTCTTCTCCTCAGGCTGGACGCACTACGAGACCGCCAGGCCAGGGACGTTCAGGCTCGTTCCGCCGCCCGCGCGTCAGACTGCCTTGGCGAGGGACTATGCGACGATGGCACCGATGTTCATCGGCGCGCCGATCGAGTTCGATGTCATGTTGCAGCGCCTTCAGGCTGCGGAGCGGCAACTCAACGATGGGAGCCTGTTTCGCCCAGCGTGATCTTCACACGGTGGGGGTATGCCTGGGGGTAGAAGTCGGAAACAGAAAAATAGTACAAAACATAATTAATAACTTACGTCAAGAATGAAATTCGCCACCTGGAACGTTAACTCCCTCGCTGTGCGCCTGCCGCAGGTGCTGGACTGGCTGGCCGCCAACCCGGTCGAGGTGCTGGTGCTGCAAGAGACCAAACTCACCGACGACAAGTTTCCGCACGCCGAGATCGAGGCCGCCGGCTACCGCGCGCAATGGCACGGCCAGAAGACTTACAACGGCGTCGCGCTGCTCAGCCGCAGCGAGGCTGGCGCGGTGGTGAAAAACATCCCCGGCTTCGACGATCCGCAGGCGCGCGTGATCGCCGGCACGGTGGGCGGGGTGCGCGCGATCGGCGCCTACTTTCCCAATGGCCAGGCACCCGACAGCGACAAGTTCCAGTACAAGATGCGCTGGCTCGATGCGCTGCGCAGCTGGCTCGCGCAGGAGCTGGCGGCGCACCCGAAGCTGGTGCTGATGGGCGACTTCAACATCGCGCCCGAAGACCGCGACGTGTTCGACCCCGAGTTGCTGCGCGGCACGATCCATTGCACGCCCGAGGAGCGCGCGCACTTCCAGGCGCTGGCCGGGCTGGGCCTGGTCGATGCGTTCCGCCTGTTCGAGCAGCCGCCGAAGAGCTGGAGCTGGTGGGACTACCGCAACCTCGCCTTCCGCCGAAACCAGGGCCTGCGGATCGACCACATCCTCGTCGGCGAGGCGCTGAAGCCCGCCGTGAGCGCATGCACGATCGACAAGCTGCCGCGCAAGAACGAACGGCCGAGCGACCATGCGCCGGTGGTGGTCACACTCGACGGCTCAATCCTCTAGCCCCAGCTCCTGAATCTTGCGGGTGATGGTGTTGCGCCCGATGCCGAGCTTTTGCGCTGCCTCGATGCGCCGCCCGCGCGTGATCTCGAGCGCGGTGTGGATCAACTGGGCTTCGAACTTGCGAGTCAGCGTGTCCCAGACGTTGGCAACGCCGGCTTCCAGCAGGCTGCGCGATTCGCGCTCCAGGCCCGTCAGCCACGGCGCCGCGGCGTCGGCGGCTGGCGCGTCCGCAGCCGCAGCCGCAGCCGCAGCCGTCACCGAAACGGCAGCGGCCGGCTCCGCCCCGGCCGGCGCTGCGACGGGCTCTTCGGCCACGGCGCGGGCCAGGCCCGCACTGCCCGCAATCGCCTGCGCCAGCAGTTCGGGCGGCAGGTCTTTCGGCTCGATCACCTGTGCTGGCGCCATCACGGTCAGCCAGTGACAGATGTTTTCGAGCTGGCGCACGTTGCCGGGAAAGTCGAACTGCATCAGCCGCTGCAGCGCCGCTTCGGTGATGCGCTTGGCGTCGACGCTCAATTCGCGCGCGCTTTTTTGCAGGAAGAAGCGCGTCAACGCGGCCACGTCTTCGCGCCGCTCGCGCAGCGCCGGCAGGCGCAGCCGGATCACATTCAGGCGGTGGTAAAGGTCTTCACGGAATGAGCCCTGCTTGACGCGCTCCTCCAGGTTCTGGTGCGTCGCGGCGATCACCCGCACGTTGCTGCGCAGCGGGTTGTGGCCGCCGACGCGGTAGAACTGCCCGTCCGACAGCACCCGCAGCAAGCGCGTCTGCAACTCGAACGGCATGTCGCCGATCTCGTCGAGGAACAGCGTGCCGCCGTCGGCCTGCTCGAAGCGGCCGCGGCGTGTGGCTTGCGCGCCGGTGAAGGCGCCGCGCTCGTGGCCGAACAGCTCGCTCTCCAGCAAGTCTTTCGGGATCGCCGCGGTGTTGATGGCCACGAAGGGGCCACCCGCGCGCGGGCTGTGCTTGTGCAGGGCATGCGCCACGAGTTCCTTGCCCGAGCCGCTTTCGCCGGTGATGAGCACGGTGACGATGCTTTGGCTCAAGCGCCCGATAGCCCGGAAAACGTCCTGCATCGCAGGTGCCTGGCCGAGCATCTCGGGCATCTGCGCCTGCGACACGTCGGCCACTTCCTCGCGCAGGCTCTCTTCGAGTGCGCGGCGGATCAGCTCGACCGCCTTGGTCACGTCGAAGGGCTTGGGCAGGTATTCGAAGGCACCGCCCTGGAACGACGAGACAGCACTGTCCAAATCGGAGTAGGCCGTCATCACGATCACCGGCAGGCCGGGCAATCGCGCCTTGACCTTGGCCAGCAATTCCAGGCCCGAGCCGCCGGGCATGCGGATGTCGGACACCAGCACCTGCGGCGCGTCGTCGCCCTCGAGCGCGGCGAGCACGTCGCGAGCGTTGGTGAAGCTGCGCACAGCCAGGCCCTCGCGTGCCAGCGCCTTCTCCAGCACGAAGCGGATGGAGTGGTCGTCGTCAACGATCCAGATCGGTTTCATGCATGGCCTGCGGTTTGCCGCCGCTGCCCCGAACTCAAGGCAACGGAATCACGATCTTGAAAAGGGTTCGGCCCGGCTCGCTCTCGAACTCGACCGTGCCCTGGTGCTGTTGCACGAAAGTCTGGGCCAGCGTCAACCCCAGCCCCGATCCGCCTTCGCGCCCCGACACCAGCGGGTAGAAGATGCGATCGCGGATCGAGGGCGGGACGCCCGGCCCGTTGTCCTGGATATGCAATTCCAGTGCCAAGCGCCAGCGCTGCTTGCCCAGCGTGGCCTGGCGGGCGATGCGGGTGCGCAGCGTCAGGCAGGCGCTGCCCTCGGCGATCAGCTCAGCCAGCGCCTGGGCCGCGTTCTGGGCCACGTTGAGCACGGCCTGGATCAGTTGTTCGCGGTCACCGCGAAACTCGGGAATCGACACGTCGTAGTCGCGCGCCACGCGCAGGCCACGCGGAAACTCGGCCAGGATCAGCGAGCGCACGCGCTCACAAACTTCGTGGATGTTCACGTCACCCACCACGTGCGGCCCGCGGTGCGGTGCGAGCAGGCGGTCGACCAGCGCCTGAAGCCGGTCGGCCTCGTGAATGATGACCTGGGTGTACTCGGTCAGCGCCCGGCTCTCGACTTCCATGCCCAGCAGTTGCGCCGCGCCGCGGATGCCGCCGAGCGGGTTCTTGATCTCATGCGCCAGGTTGCGGATCAGCTCCTTGTTGGCCTGCACCTGGTCTTGCGCGCGCTCCTCGCGGTCTTGCCGCGTCTGCTGTTCGATCTCGACCAGCTCGACCATCACCACCGAGGCGCCGGGGTCCATCTGGTTGACGATCACATGCACAGGCAGGGCATCGCCGTGGCCGGGGCGCTTGAGCAGGGCTTCGAAACGGCTGGTCGAGAACTCGTTGCGCGCAACCGCGGCCACGGTCTCGGCGACGGCGCGGACATCGACAAACCAGTCGAACAACGGGCCGCGCAGCACGCTGCGGCGTGACAAGCCGAGCACACTCTCGAAGGCGGCGTTGGCAAACAGGCAGCGGCCGTCGGCCTGCACCACCGCGACCATCGTGGCCAGGTGATCGAGCGCGGCGTAGTAGTGGGCAGCGTCGCCCGCGGTGCCGCTGACGGCGGCGTTCAACGCGGCGCCCGGGCGCGGGCGGCCCGACCACCCACGGCCATCACGGCGGCAGCTTGCCGAGCTCGCGGCGGAGCGCGGCAACGTCGCTTTCCTTGCGCCCGATGGCGGCCTTCATCTCGGCCACGCGGTCGAGGTAGCGCTGAAAGTTGCGCTCGCTGCCCAGGCGCTCGGGCTCGCCGTTGTTGTATTCCTTTTGCATCGTGGCGAGCAGGGCTTCGTCCTTGCGCAGTTCGGCTTCGAGGATGCGCCGTGCGTCGCTGTCGCGCGCGCGCTGATCGGCCGGGTCGACCTTGGCTTCGGGCGGGCGCGGGCCCGAGGCCGGTGCGGCGGCACGCGGCCGCGGCGCAGGAATCACCGTGACCGAGCCGCCCTCGATCGGGGTGCAGCCCTTGTCCTTGGCTTCCTGGGCCGAGAGTTGGTTGGTGAACAGTGCCGGCGTGCCCGGGCAGCGGTACGTCACCGTGCCCGCGGGCGCCTGGGCATGGCCGAAGCCAGGCCAGGCCGCGGCAGCGAGCACGAGCGACAACATGCAGGACAGTTTCATGGCGGCATTGTGGCCGATCCAGGCCGCCGCTCTGGCAGCGAAAAGCGGGGCCTTCCGCGGTGTCCTTGATTCATCGGCGCCGAGCGCGCAGCAAAAAGGGGACGGCTTGCGCCGTCCCCTTGCGTCGCCCGAGGGCAGGTGCGATTACAGGCTGTAGTACATGTCGAACTCGACCGGGTGCGTTGCCATCCGGAAGCGCGTGACCTCCTGCATCTTGAGTTCGATGTAGGCGTCGATGTAGCTGTCGGTGAAGACACCGCCCTTGGTCA
>JANOVJ010000086.1:0-17350 GCA_031417295.1 bacterium
TCGTCATCTCGACCACCGCAGGCAAGAAGGCGATCAGTTGCAGGACATTGGCAGGCTGGGCTCACGACATCGTCGGCACCTCGATCGACGGGTTCCAACTCAAGCGGATTCGTTCCGGCGTCGAGACGCTGCTCGCAGCGATGGGCATCAGCCGTGAGGTCCGTGGACACCTGCAGTCGCACGGTCTCACTGGCGTGCAGGCTCGTCACTGTGACGGGCACGACTACATGCCCGAGAAGCGCCGAGCGCTTGAGGTCCTTCGCGTCGAGCTCGATCGCGTTGCGGACGGTGAACAGGGCGAGCTCGCCTGAGGTCAGGCGCCTCACGAGACGAGTCTTGCTACAAGGGGCGGCGAACCAAACTGACGAAATTGACTAAAAGTACTACAATGCTGTCAACTTCATCAAGGTGCCGCCCGATGAGCAAGACAACTTCTTCCGCCGCGCTTCTGGACGGCGTCCTGACGCTCCAGCCCTGGGCACCCGGGGCAGGCACGGGGCCGCGCTCATCCGCGCCTGGCCAGTCTGGGCACACCTACCTGATCCGGGTCCAGAGCGAGGTGTTGTCCAAGGTACTGGAAGCAGTCGTGCCGGTGCTCGGCCGGTTGCTGTCGGAGAAGACTTCCGAAGTGCGCGAACAGAAGCTCGAAGCGCTGGTCGATTTCATGGCCGGGCAGATGGTCGTGCCGAGTGCCGTCGATACCCAGATGGCGCAGCGGCTTGCCGCGCGCCATGCGCGGGTTCTGAACGAGTTTGGTTTCGTCACCGCCGAGCAGCTGGCTGACGCGAACCAGTCGCGCGCCGCGAACCGCAACGCGCTGGCCGACAACTGGAAGAAGCGCCGCCAAGTGTTTGCGGTTCGCCACCGGGACGAGTCGGGCAAGCAGCGCGAGGTCTTCCCGCTGTTCCAGTTCGACGACCACAAGCCGATCAAGGCGGTACAGGGCGTGCTCGCCGCCTTTGGCGAGCGCAAGGCGGCGTGGAAGATCGCGCTGTGGTTCACATCGAACAACGGCTGGCTGCCGGGGCAGGCACGACCGGTGGACCTGCTGGCCTCGGCGCCGGACGCCGTCGTGCAGGCGGCCCAGCGCGATGCGGCGGGGAGCGGTGCTTGAGTTGCAGGCCGCCGCCATCGAATCTCGCGAAGCTCGACCCGTTGATCGAGCCCTGGCCGGCCGGGCAGTTGATTCACGTGGTCCACGATGCGGCCTTCGACCCGCAGAGCTTCAATCCCGGCGTCGATGCCGCTGGCAAGCAGCGCAACCCGACACGCTTCGCGCCGATCCGCAACGCCAAGGGGCGCGTCGTGCCCTACCTGTACGGCGGCTCGTCACGTGACGGCGCCATCTTCGAGACGGTGTTCCACAACGTGCCGATCGATGCGCCCGACAAGTTCGTGGACCTGGGCGACTTCTCGAATCGTGCCTACGGTCAGATCGTTCCCCAGCGTGACCTGCGCCTGATCAATCTGACCACCGACGGTCTGCATCGTCTGAAGGTTCCCAAGTCAGAGCTGATAACCAGCGCGCCCATCGACTATCCCGACACGGCCCAGTGGGCCGAAGCACTCCACCGCCAGTACCCCGACGTGGATGGCCTTTTCTGGATGTCGCGCCAACGCGATCGCGACCAGGCGCTGGTGCTGTTCGGTGACCGCGTGGGCTCGGCGCTGGCAGGCACGCGCGTCAGTGGCGCGCTGCGCGTTGACGATGCCTTGCGCCAGGCCATCATTGCCCTGGCGCTGCGGGTTGGCATTGAGGCATCGTGACGCGGGTACCACGTGCCGTCCGGCCCCGCACTCGGCAACGAGCACGCTGGTCTAGCGCGTCAGTCAATGACGAAGGCGGCGGTCCTGCTCCGCGAAGACGTCGAGGTGGAACCGGATCCAGCGGGACACGCGCACGTCGACGCGCGTGCAGCGTTGCACCGTGCGCGCCAGATGTTGTGTCGCGTCGCGCAGTGCGGCGATAGTGCGATGCTCCTCGTACAGGGCTTGCAGGGGTTGCGCGGACATTCGTGCCTCCGTGGCCGCTACACCCGTTCCAGCACGACGGCGATGCCCTGGCCGACACCGATGCACATCGTGCACAGGGCGTAGCGGCCCTTGATGCTTTGCAACTGGTTGACCGCCGTCGTGGCCAGGCGCGCGCCGGAAGCGCCCAGCGGGTGGCCGAGCGCGATGGCGCCGCCGTTGGGGTTGACGCGCGGGTCGTCGTCTGCGAGGCCGAGTTCGCGCAGCACGGCCAGGCCCTGCGCCGCGAAGGCCTCGTTGAGTTCGATCACGTCCATCTGCGCCAACGTCAGCCCCGTGAGTTCGAGCACGCGCCGCGTGGCCGGCGCCGGGCCGATGCCCATGATGCGCGGCGGCACGCCCGCGGTGGCCATGCCGACCACGCGCGCGCGCGGCGTCAGGCCCTGCTTGGCGGCAGCGGCCTCGCTGGCCAGGATCAGCGCGCAGGCGCCGTCGTTGACGCCCGACGCATTGCCGGCGGTGACGGTGCCCTCGGGCCGCACCACACCGCGCAATTTGGCCAGGGCTTCGAGGCTGGTGGCGCGCGGGTGCTCATCCTGCGCGACGACGATGGGATCGCCCTTCTTCTGCGCCATCGTCACCGGCGTGACCTCGGCATCGAAATAGCCGCGCTGCTGCGCCGCCAAGGCCCTCATCTGCGAAGCCAGCGCCAAACGGTCCTGCGCTTCGCGCCCGATCCCGAACTCGGCGGCGACGTTCTCGGCTGTCTCGGGCATCGAGTCCACGCCATAGCGCTCCTTCATCAGGCGGTTGACGAAGCGCCAGCCGATGGTGCTGTCGTGCAGCGCGTTGGCGCGCGAGAAGGCGCTTTCCGCCTTGGGCATCACGAAGGGCGCACGGCTCATGCTCTCGACGCCGCCGGCGATCATCAGTTGGGCCTCACCGCTCCTGATCGCGCGTGCGGCGCTGCCCACTGCATCCAGGCCCGAGCCGCACAGGCGATTGATCGTCGCGCCCGGCACCTCCTGCGGCAGTCCCGCGAGCAACAGGCTCATGCGCGCCACGTTGCGGTTGTCTTCGCCGGCCTGGTTGGCGCAGCCGAAGAGCACGTCACTGACGGCCGCCCAGTCGACCGTCGGGTTGCGCGCCATCAGCGCTTTCAATGGGATCGCACCGAGATCGTCGGCGCGCACCGACGATAGCGCGCCGCCGTAGCGGCCGAACGGCGTACGGATGGCGTCGCAGACGAAGGCCTGCTTCATTTTTCCGATTCTCTTTGGGCGGGAAGCAACGGAGCCGCTGTGAGTCGTTGCAGCTCGGCGAACGACACCACCGTATCGACCACAGTCAGGCCGGTCGGGGTGACATCGATTACCGCCAAATCAGTGTAGATCCGGCTGACGCAGCCGACGCCGGTGAGTGGGTAGCTGCAGCGCTCGACAATCTTGCTCACGCCACTCTTGCTGAGGTGTTCCATCATGACAAAGGTCTTCTTCGCGCCGATCGCCAGGTCCATCGCACCGCCGACAGCAGGGATGGCGTCCGGCTCGCTGGTGTGCCAGTTCGCCAAGTCGCCCGTGGCGCTGACTTGGAAAGCGCCGAGTACGCAGACGTCGAGATGCCCGCCACGCATCATCGCGAAGCTGTCGGCATGGTGAAAGAACACACCGCCGGGTAACAGCGTCACCGGCTGCTTGCCTGCGTTGATCAAATCGTAGTCTTCCGAACCCTCGGCCGGCGCGGGCCCGAAGCCGAGAACACCGTTCTCGCTGTGCATCATCACTTCGCGCTCGGGCGAGATGTGGTTGGCTACCAGCGTCGGCATGCCGATGCCCAGGTTGACCACCATGCCGTCGGCGATGTCGGCCGCCACGCGGGCTGCAATCTGATCCTTGGTCCACTTGTTCATCGAGGGCTCTCACGGTGCGCCGGCTGGAAACCGCCGGCGCTTGTCGCGCTGCGCGCAATCCTGACCACGCGCTGCACGAAGAGTCCTGGCGTGATCACGGTCTCTGGGTCGATGGCCCCCAGTTCGGCGATATCGAAGACGGTCGCCACGGTCACCTTCGCCGCCGTCGCCATGATGGGGCCGAAGTTGCGTGCCGTCTTGCGGTAGGTCAGGTTGCCCCAACGGTCGCCGCGCTCTGCCTTGATGAGCGCAAAGTCGGCATGGATCGGGTGCTCCAGCACATAGCCGCGGCCGGCGATCACACGCGTCTCCTTGCCGTGTGCCAGTGGCGTGCCGTAGCCGGTGGGCGTAAAGAACGCGCCGATGCCGGCGCCCGCCGCGCGGATACGCTCGGCGAGGTTGCCCTGCGGCACGAGCTCGAGTTCGACGCGGCCTGCCTTGTACTCACGGTCGAAGTGCCAGGAGTCGGCCTGGCGCGGGAAGCTGCAGACGATCCTCCTGACCCGCCCCTTCGCAATCAACGCCGCGAGACCGGTGTCGCCGTTGCCGGCGTTGTTGTTCACGATCGTGAGGTCGCGCGCCCCCTGCTCGATCAGTGGCTCGATCAGCTCGTTGGGCAGGCCTGCGGTGCCGAAGCCGCCGACCATCACGGTGGCGCCATCGAAGACATCGGCCACCGCCTCGGCGCACGTGGCCACGCGCTTGTCGATCATGACAGCCCCGCTTCATGCTGCGCGAGCTTGATGACCGCCGCATAGTCCTCGTCACCGAAGCCTGCAGCTTCGGCGGCTGCTTGCCCGGCATCGACCCCCGCCGTCAAGGGCATCCGCACGCCGAGTTCTGCCCCGGCGCAAAGCATCAGCCTCAGGTCCTTGCGCATCTGTTGCACGGTGAAGGTGGCCGTGTAGTCGCGCTCGCGCAGCGGGCCGGCTTTGGCGAGCACGATAGGCGACGCAACGGCGCTGGTGCTGATAACGTCCCAAAGGTCGGCCCAGGCCAGCCCACCCTTCTGTCCAAGCACAAGTGCCTCCGCCAGCATGGCCGTCGTGTGTGCAACGAGCAGGTTGACGACCAACTTCATCAGCCGAGCTTCTTCGCCCGCGCCCAGGTAGAACTGGCGCGGCCCCCAGCAGCGCAGAAGCGGCAGTGCGGCCTCGTACAACTCGCGCGGGCCGGAGGCGAACACCGTCAAGGCAGCCGACTCGGCCATTGCGGCGTTGCCCGACACCGGCGCACGAAGGTACGCGATGCCGGCCCCGGACGCCGCCGCAGCGGCTCGCTGCGACGCCACGCGCGAGACGGTGCTGGTGTCGATCCAGGCAATACCCGGGTGCGTGCTCGCAAGCTGCTCGGCGACGTCGAGCAACACGTCGTCATTCGGTAGCGACGAGACGATCAGCGTTCGGTCGCGAGGAAGCGCTTCGATGGCAGGCACGCAGCCCAGGCCAAGCGCTTGCGCCTGTTGCCGCCGTTGCCCATCGGGCTCGACCGCTGCCACATCGAATCCCGCGCGCCGCAGGTGCAGCGCCATCGGAAGGCCCATCTTGCCAGCGCCCACAAACCCCACCGGGCACGACGGGTCAGCCTGACTGGACAGATACCTCATGCTGGCATCGCGCCGTCTTGCGCCCGTTGCAAGAGCGCGCGCAGGGCGGCTTGCTCGAGGGGCCTCGGGTTGGGATACTGGTTCTGGGCCGCCAGCGCTGCGGCCCGATCCAGGTCTTCTTGCCGCATGCCAATCTCCGCCAGCGACGTCGGCGCCGCGGCGGCGCGAGTCAGAGCGTGCAAGCGGCCCGGCACGTCCGTGCCGGCGGGTACGCCGGCCGCGTCAAAGGCGCGCGCGATACGTTGCATCGCCTGCGGCGCATGTGACGCGTTGTAAGCCAGTGCGTGCGGCAGGATCACGGTATGCACCTCGGCATGGGGCAGATTGAAGCTGCCGCCCAGGGTGTGGCATAGCTTGTGGTGCAACCCCATCGAGACGCTGCCCAACACGGAGCCGCACAGCCATGCCGCATAGAGCGCGTTGCTGCGCGCGTCAAGGTCCATCGGCCGGCCGGGCAAGTTGAGCAAGGCTTCGGCGGCGGCCCGGATCCCCTCTTCTGCCTGCAAGGCGATGATCGGATTACCGTCGTGTGCGTAGAGCCCTTCGGCGGCATGCGCCATGGCGTTGATGGCGCTCGTGACCGTCAGTTGAAGTGGCAGCGTGAGCGTCAGATTGGGGTCGTAGATCACCCCGCGCGGCAACACCCGCGCATCGCGACCGGTGCGCTTGACCCCGCCCTCCGTGATGCCCCAGATCGGGGTCATCTCGCTGCCAGCGTAGGTGGTGGGAATGGCCAGGATAGGCAGCGATGACTCCAGCGCGATGGCCTTGCCCAGGCCCGTGGTCGAGCCGCCACCAACGGCCACTGCGCAGTCGGCGCCAAGCTCGGCGGCGACCCGGCACGCCTCGCGCGCCGCTTCCACCGGCACGTGCATCACGGCACCCGCAAAGATGCCGGCGGCGCGATCGCCCAACAGCTCGGCCACGGCGCGCGCCGTGTCCCGCTGTTCCGGGGTGCACAACACAATGGCCCGATGCGCACCCAGCGCTGCCACATCTTCGGCAACTTGGGCCAGAGCACCGGCGCCGAAGCGCACGCGCTGCGCGTGGGTCTGGTGGACGAAGGATTGAAAACTCATGGCGAGGACTCCTTGGCTATCAGCCGGCAAGCCGGCGAGCCTGCTCCAACCGCAGCTCGCGGCGAACGGCCGCGGCAGCGTGGCGGCGCAGATCATCTGGTGACTGCGGCCGCCAGCAGGGCGCCGGTACCGGTTGACGCCGATCGTTGACGGCAACCATGGTCAAAAAGCAGCTGTTGACGTGGCGTGTGCTGCCGGTCCGCACGTCCTCGGCCAGCACCTTCACGCCGACTTCCATCGACGAACGCCCGGTGTGGTTGATGCTGGACAAGAAGGTAACCAGTTCGCCCACGCGTATCGGCTCGCGAAACACCACCTGGTCCACGCTTCGCGTGACGACGTACTGTCCCGACCAGCGGCTCGCGCAAGCGTAGGCCACCTCGTCCAGCAGCTTCAGGATCGTGCCGCCATGAACGTGGCCGGAGAAGTTCGCCGTGTCCGGGGTCATCAGCACGGTCATCGACAGCTGGTGGCGAGGCAGATCCATCGCGTCGCTCTCGGGCCGCCTCACCCATGCCGCCGCACGGGCGAGCGCAGCGTGAGCAGTTCTTCGCCGGCGCTGGGATGCACAGGCAGCGTGGCATCGAGCTGCGCCTTGGAGACGCCCATCTGCAGAGCCACACCGACCAGCTGGATCATCTCAGCGGCCTCGGGGCCGACCAGGTGAACGCCCAGCACCCGATCGCTGGCGCGATCGACGACCACTTTCATCAACATGCGCGTCGCGCGCCCGGACAAGGCCGACTTCATGGGCGCGAAACGGGTCTCGTACACATCGACGCTGCGATGCCGCTCGACGGCTAGTTGTTCGCTCAGACCCACCACGCCGATCTCCGGGGTCGTGAACACCGCCGTCGGAACGAGGGCATGATCGATCGCGACGCGGCGTGTCCCGAACAGCGCGTCGGCCAGCGCATGACCCTCGCGGATCGCGGCTGGCGTGAGCATCACGCGGCCGGTCACGTCGCCCACCGCGTGCACGCCGGGCACCGACGTGCACGACCACTCGTCGACGACGATCGAACCGTCGGCGGCCGTAGCGACGCCGATGCGCTCCAAACCCAGGCCGTGGGTGTTCGGAACCCGGCCGGTGGCCCGCAGCACGGCGTCGACGGTGTGCACGCTGCCGTCCGACAGCGTGACGAGCAGCGTCGCGTCCTCGTGCCGCTCGATGCGCGTAAGCGTCAGACCGCTCAGCAGGTTCACGCCCGCCTCAGCGATTGCCTGCTGCACGTGCTCGCGCACACCATCGTCGAATCCGCGCAGCACGGTCTGCCCACGCATCGCCAGGGTGACGTGTGACCCCAGCCGTTGCAGCAGGCAAGCCAGTTCGAGCGCGATGTAGCCGGCGCCTTGCACCAGCACGCGGTCGGGTTGGGTCGGCCAATCAAAGAAGTCGTCAGACGTGCTCGCGAGTTCCGAGCCCTCGCAACCGGCCGCGCCAGCCGGACGCGCGCCGGTCGCGATAAGGATATGGCGGGCGCGGATGCGCTCACCGCCGGCCAGCGCGACGACGCCGTGGTCATCGATCGCTGCGCTTTCGCGCCGCACGATCACCCCGGCCTGTTCGAGTCCGGCGGTGTATGCCGCCTCAAGGCGGCCCACTTCGGCGGCCACCCCCCCGTGCAGACGCGCCCAATCGAAGTTGCGTTGGCCGACGCTCCAGCCGAAGCCCGCGGCGTCGTCGAAGTCGGCGCCGTAGCGCGAGGCCAGCACCATCAGCTTCTTGGGCACGCAGCCACGAATGACGCAGGTGCCGCCCACGCGCGAAGACTCCGCCAGCGCGACCCGTGCGCCGTGCCCTGCCGCGATGCGAGCAGCCCGCACGCCACCGGAGCCGCCACCGATCACGAACAGGTCGACAGTCTTCACGCCAGCCCCACCATGACGTGCGTGCGATACGCATCCCGTTGCTGCATGCGCGCGAACCACGCGAGCAGGTGCGGTTGATTGTTGCGCTGCACGGGCAAAGTGAACCAGCGGTAGACCGACGGCCCGAGCGCAATGTCGGCGAGCGACAGCCGATCGCCGGCCACGAAGGATCGCTGCTCCAGCGCGGCATCGAGCACCGACATGCAGCGCGCTGTGACCGCGCGGTGCTGATCGACCACGTCCGGCTTTCGTTGCTCTGTGGGCGTGCGGGCGATCGATTGGAACAACGGCGTGATGCCGTTGTTCAAGGTGCCGAGCTGCCAGTCCATCCATCCTTCAATCGGGCTCCTTCTCTGCGGGTCGTGCGGATACAGAGCCTCGCCCTTCGTGTTCCCGAGATAGCGCAAGATGGTGTTGGACTCCCACACCACGTGCTCGGCGTCGATCAGTGTGGGCACCACGCCGTGAGGATTCAGGCGCAGATACGCTTCGTCCTTGTTGCCGCCGAAAGCGCCGCCGTAGTCCAGGCGTTCGCACTCCAAGCCCAGCTCGGCCAGGCACCACATGACCTTCTGCACGTTCGATGAGCTGGTTCGGCCCAGGACTTTCAGCATGGTCGCCTCTCGTTGTGATGATGGATCGTGTGGAGGCTTGCTGGCTGGCACTCGGCGTTCATCAAACCTTCGGGATCGCCAAGCCGCGGCGTACGGCGGCACGCTCTCCGACCTTGTCGAACCAGCGCTTGACATGGGGCACCTGCTCCCACTGCAGAGCGTGCAGCTCGAAACGGGCGATCCAGGGGAAGGTGGCAATGTCGGCGATCGAGTACTCGTCGCCGGCGAGATAAGTGACCTGTGCCAGGTGCCCGTCGAGCACCCGGTACAGGCGATGGGTTTCCTTGATGTACCGCTCAAGTCCGTAGGTCTGCTCGGGCGCGTAGCGCCGGAAGTGATGGGTCTGCCCGAAGATGGGCCCGACGCCGCCCATCTGGAACATCAGCCATTGCAGCGCCTTCAGGCGTGCAACGGGATCGCGTGGCAGCAAGCGCCCTGTCTTTTCGGCAAGGTAGATCAGGATGGCGCCGCTCTCGGACAAGACCATGGGCTGTCCGCCCGGGCCGTCGGTGTCCTCCAGGACCGGAATCTTGTTGTTGGGGTTCAAGGCCAGGAACTCGGCAGCGAACTGCTGATCGCGGCCGATGTCCACCGTGCGCAATTGGTACGGCAGGCCCAGCTCTTCGAGCGCGATGGACACCTTGCGTCCGTTCGGTGTGGCCCAGGTGTGCAATGTGATCATGGGAACTCTGTCGACACAGGTGTACTTCAGAAGATGCGACACGCGTCTTCGAACGACAGCCGCGGCTGCCGAGCCATCAGCTTGGAGGGGTCGCCATGACCCAAGCCGCACAGAAAGTTCGTCTTCCAGCGCCCGTCGGGAAAGAACTCCGCGTCCACCTTGTCATTGGCAAAGCCGCTCATCGGCCCGCAGTCAAGCCCGAGCCCGCGCGCGGCCAGAATGAGGTAGCCGCCTTGCAACGTGCCGTTGCGAAACGCGGTGCTTGCGGCCAGCGCTGTGTTCGTTGCGAACATGTTTCGTGCAGCCGGGTTGTGCCAGACGCGCGGCATCTCGTCGTAGAAGCGGGAGTCGTAGGCCACGATCACCACCACCGGCGCTGTGCGGGTCTTCTCCAGGTTGCCCGGCATCAACGCCGGCAGCAGCCGCGCCTTGGCAGCCTCGGTCGTCAGGAACAGCAGCCGTGCCGGCTGGCAGTTCATCGAGGTCGGGCCCATGCAGACGAACTGGTAGAGCGCTTCAAGCAACGCCACGCTGACGGGTTGATCGCGCCAACCGTTCTGGCTGCGCGCTTCGGTGAACAAGGTGGCCCATGAGGCCGCGTCGATGGGATGGCTCACTGATCGGCTCCTGAACGAACTTCGTAGTCGACCTGGTGACGTTGCACGCGCAGATCGCCGATCTCGCGGCGTACGCGCAAGTGCTCCGGGTGATCTGCGTAGGCAGCCAACGCCAGCTTCGACTCGAACTCGCCGTACAGCACCACGTCGAAGGCGTAGTCAACCGCGCTTTCATCGAGGCCAATCTCCAGCCGCACCAGGCCCGGCACTTTGCCGCGCAGGCTCTCCAGTGCGGTCTTGACGGTGTGCCTGTTGCCGTTGCGCTCCTCGGGCGTGCTGCCCTTGAGCTTCCACATCACGATGTGCTTGATCACTTTGGGTGCCATTCAGGATTGAGGAGGAAAGCCGGCCTTCTGCGGCCAGAGATTGAGGAAGGGATGCACCAGCGTCTGCGCATACAGCCCCGCTCCGGTGAAAGGTTCGGCACGCAGCCACGTTCGTGCCGCATCGGCGCTGTCGAAATCGATCGCGAGCAGGCTGCCCACCATGCGCGTGCCGTCATCGCACAGCAGCGGGCCGGCGAAGGCGATGCGATCGGCAACGTGCGCGAGATACGCCTTGTGCGCAGGGCGAAACTCGGCCCGCTGCGCTTCGGCACCGGGCTTGTCGAGCATGTGCAATACGTAGATCATGGTTGGAAGGCGCTTCGCTGGCGCATCAGCCGGCACGTGCGAGCGCGGTGGAGATCGACGGGAATGCGATCAGCACCGCCAGCACGACAAGCATCATCAGCACGAAGGGGAACGAACCGGCAAAGATGTCGCGCACGCCGATGCGCGGATCGTTGAGGGCAGCCTTCACGGTATAGACCGAGACGCCGAACGGCGGTGTCAGCAGGCCGATCTCGACCGCGACCACGGTAATGACACCGAACCAGATGATGTCCAGCCCGAAGCTGCGCGCGATCGGCAGTGCGATCGGCAGCATGATCAACATGATCGAGACGGAATCGATGATGCATCCCAGCGCCACCACCACGGCAATGTAGGCTGCAATGAAGCCGTAAGCGCCGAGCCCGAGGTGGGTGATGCCTTCGGTCGCCGCGGCCGGCATGCCGCTCAGGGCCAGCATGCGGCTGTACAGCGAGGCTGCGATGATGAGGAAGAGCACCGACACCGAAACGTAGCCCGTCTCGACCAGTACGCTCCACAGCTTGGCCCAACTCAGACGCCGGCGCAGAAGCGAAATAGCCAACGCTCCGGCGGCGCCCACGGCGCCGGCCTCGGTGGGTGTGAAGACGCCACCGTACAAGCCGCCAAGCACCAGCGCGATCAAACTCGCGATAGGCATCAGCTTGCCAAAAGCGCTGCGAGCGGTCTCGAGTGAATCGACGCAACGCAGGGCGTTTTCGCTACCCACGGCGCGTGGGGTGAAGTGCGCCATGAACAGGATGAGCACGATGAACCCGAAGGTCAGCAGCAGGCCGGGCAAGATGCCCGCAAGGAACATCCGCCCGATGGACTCTTCGGCCAGAACGCCGTAAACGATCATCAACAGACTCGGTGGAATCAGCATCCCCAGCACCGACGAACCGGCGACGACACCGGTGGCAAATCGAGGCGTGTAGCCCATGCGCAGCATCTCGGGAACAGCGACCTTCGTGAATACAGAAGCGGAGGCGATGGAGATGCCGGTGATGGCCGCGAACACCGCGTTGGCGCCGACCGTGGCCAGCCCGAGTCCGCCCCGAATGCGTCGTGTTAGCCACTGGAAAACATCGAAGGTATCGCGCCCCACGCCGGAGATGCTGACGAACATGCCCATCAAAACGAACAGCGGTACCACCCCGAACAGGTAGTCTCGAATCGCGTCGTTCGCCGACGCGGCAACGAAGCGCGCGGCTACGTCGGGGCTCTTGAGCGCCGCCACCGCCAAGAAGGAGGTGACGATGAGCCCGATGCCAATGTGCATGCCGAAGTAGATGGCCGCCAGCATCATGGCGATAGACCACATACCGATTGAGAGGTCACTCATGGCCGCTCTCCCGAAAGTCGCGAATCGCCAGCAACAGGTACTGAACGGCAGCCAGCGCCGCACCCATCACGACTACCGCACGCATGGGCCACAAGGGGAATGTGAAAACCCCTTGCACGCCAAGAAACCCTGCTTCCTCGAACGAGCGAACGAGAGACGGCCAGCTCGCATACGTGATGACGCCGCATGCAAAGACGCCCGCGAGCGAGAACACGGCGCGAAGCCGGCGGCCGGCCCTGGGCCTGCGCTGCAGCAGCGGGTCGATGAACAGGTCGGCCCGCGACATACGTCCTTCTCGTACCGTAGCCGGCAGCTGCAGGAATACGATGACGATGATCGAGGTCGCGACGAGTTCCGCAACACCGTCGATGGGCAGGTTGGCGATGTTGCGAAGCACGACGTCGGCGCACATCAGCACCATCACGGCGCCGATGACGATCGACCCGGCAGCGTTTAACCAACTGATCAACCTGCCGAAGGCCGAAGTCTTCGGTTGTGTTGCGGCCGGAGCACTCTCAAGATCGGTTGCGAGTTCGTAGGACATGGTGGCTGCCGTTTCCGGGACTCAAGCTTCCTGGTCCCAGTTGCGGGCCGGCTTCACGCCACGGGCACGCAGACTGTCCATGTAGATCTTGACGATCTCCTTGGTCGGGCCCTTTCCGGCATTGGCTTTGGCCCATTCGCCAGCCAGATTGGGCAGGCCACTAACCCACTTGTCCCGCTCTCCCGCTTCCAGAGTCGCCAGCGTCACTGGTGGTGCCTGCTTGGCGCCCTGTTCGACCATCGTCTTGAGCGCCGCCTGATAGCGCTGCATCAGCGTCGCACCCAGCACCTTCGAGTACTCGCGGCCCACGTCGCGCAGGATCTGGCGAACCTCGGGCGGCAGCTTGTCGAAGCTGTCCTTGTTGGCAGCCAGGCCACCGATGTACAGCGCACCGACATTGACGATGGTGATGTAAGGCGCAACCTCGTAGATCTTGTTCGGGAGGATTCCAGTCGCGATCGATATTGCCCCCTCTGACACGCCAGACTGAATGTCCGTGTAGTAGCTCGTCAACGACCCGTCAACGGCCACCGCGCCTGAGCCACGCAGCCAAAGGCCGACCGACCCTGGCGCGCTGATCTTGCGACCCTTGAGGTCAGCGTAGGTCGTGACCGGTCGCTTCGTGTAGAGGTGGTAAGTGTCGACACCCGTGGCACCGAGGAACACCGCGTTGTTGCGCTCCCACTCCTGGCGCAGCGCCGGGACCTTGTCGTGCATCTGGTTGACGACGTCGAGAATGATGCTCACGTCGTCGGTCGTGAACGGCATCACGGTGCCGAACTGGTTGAGCGGCATCTTCGCTGCCTCCAGGTTGTGGAACACCCAGCCGATGTCGGCAACGCCCTGCTCAACCGAACTCAGCGTGGCGTTCGCCTTGTAGAGCTGACCGCCGTAGGCCTCGCGCCACTCGATCCTGTAGCCCTTGCCCAACGCCTCGACGCGCTTGTTGACCTCGGGCACGAAGAGCGAACTCATCAAGCCGACCCACGGTAGCGTGGTCGGGTGGCTCGAGGCGATGGTGAGCTTGAAGGTCTGCTGTGCACGCGCTGTGAGGTGCAAGCCCAAACCGATGCCAGCGGCGCAGCCGCTGGCGAGGAGGTGACGACGTTGCATGGTGGATGTCTCCGTCAGAGTGTTGTGATTGCGGGCAACGCCTTGCGCTGCGGGATCAAAGCGGCATGGGTGCCAGCACGAGCTTGAAGTCGAGGGTATGGAAGCCCTGCGCTTCGTCACGCCCATCCGGCGCCCGACCTGCCGGTTGCTTGCGGTAGTCACCAATGCAGGAGGAACGCACGCCGAAAACCACGTCCGAGTCGAGGTACTCGTCGCCATCGGCAAACACGTGTGTCACGAGCTTCTGGAAACCCGGCTTGCGAACCATGAAGTGCAGGTGCGCTGGCCGAAACGGATGTCGGTGCGACGCTGAAATCATCCGTCCCACCGGGCCGTCCATCGGAATCGGGTAGCTCTTGGGCAACACACTGCGGCCGCTGATCCACCCCTGCGCGTCGCTGCGAAACACGGCGCGCAAATTCGCGTCGTCAGCACTCCATGGCGCGTGCTGCACGTCGTAGAAGCCGTCGGCGTCGGCCTGCCAGACATCGACCGTGGCGTCGCGCACCGGTACGCCGGCTCCATCGGTCAACTGCACCTGGAAGTACAGTGGCTCGCCGGACGCGCCTCCCGCAATGTCGGCGCCGTTGGGCACCACCGGCATATCGGCAACGTGAAATGGTCCGAATACGGTCTGTTCAGTGAAGCCTTCTTTGCGGCTGTGGTTTTGTGCCACCACCAGCTGCGACAGGCCCAAGGTGTCCGACAGCAGGATGAACTCCTGGCGCTGGCCGGTGCACATGTGGCCCGTGTCGGTGAGGAACTGGATGCCCTGCATCCATTCGTCCTCTGTGAGCTTGGTTTCCCGTGCGAAAGCATGCAGGTGCTGGACCAGGCTCGTGAGCAGCGCCTTCAGTCGCGACTCGGGCATGTTGACCAGCCGAGCCAGCACGGCTTGGGTAATGTTGTCTTCGTTGAGGTTGCGCATCGGGTCTCCTTCGCCGCCTGGACAAGCCGCAATGTAGGCAGCAGTCACGATCCGAACCAGAGCGCTAGCGGGGAAGTGTCTTGCGCGAATCGGGACAATCCGCTTCAGCGGCGCGCCTGAGCGGTGCAGAATTGTCCGCATGGATCGGTGGACTGAAATCGAGTTGTTCGTCAAGACTGCGGAGCTGGGCAGCTTGACGCGCGCAGCGGAGGCATTGGACCTGTCAGACTCGACGGCCAGCCGTCACTTGACGTCTCTGGAGCAGCGCCTCGGTGCGCGGCTCGTCGACCGCACGACGCGGCGACTGAGTCTGACCGAGCTCGGCACCGACTACCTGGCCCGATGTCGCGCCGCGCTACATGAGATGGCGGAAGCCGACTCGGCGGCCAGCGCGGCTTCATCCGCGCCGACCGGGCAGCTTCGTGTGACGGCGTCGTTATCGTTCTGCGTCGGCTACCTGGCACCACTGCTGCCGGCCTACTGCGCGCGCTATCCAGCGGTACGGGTACACCTGGAAGCCGCCAACCGCTACTTCGAGTTGCTGGACAGCGGCATCGACCTGGCCTTTCGCACTCGGGAGTTCGAGCCGGACTCAAGCATCACCGTGCGGCGGCTGGCGAGCACACGTCGGGTGGTCGCCGCGTCGCCGGAGTACCTAGGAAGGCACGGCACGCCGTCGAGCCCGGACGACCTGCGATTCCACTCGATGCTGCTTTATCTCTATGCGAACCGGCCGCACGAACTGCATTTCACCGACAAGGAGGGCAACGCGACAATGGTTGCGGTTCGGGGCCTTCTGGAGTCCAACGATGGGCAGGTCATTCGCGCGGCAGCCCTGAACGGCCTGGGGCTGCTGGTCCAGCCCCGCTTCGTGATCCACGAGGACATCGTTGCGGGCCGTCTGGTGCCGGTGCTCGACGACTGGGACTTGCCCCGCCTCACCATCAACATGGCCTACCCGAGCCGACGATTCCTGCCCGCCAAGGTGCGCAGCTTCGTTGAATTCGTGAGCGAGAGGTTCGCTGACCGCGACTACGAGGGCAAATGGACTGAGTGACGATGAGCACGGCAACGAGCTGGTTGAATTGAGTCAGGCCGTTGAGTGACGCCAGGCGCGCAGGAGCTTGCGAGACGGTCTATCGATTTTCATGACCGGACGTTGGGCTCCAAAGCGGTTGGCCAAAGCCGATCGTGAGGTCTCACGTAGATGCGCCGGCGAACAACGACGACGCTTGGCCAAGCTCTTCGAGCATCAGCTGGTAGACGGTCTTGACACGCACGGTGTCGCGCAAATCCAGGTGCA
This sequence comes from bacterium, assembly GCA_031417295.1. Classification (GTDB taxonomy): domain Bacteria; phylum Pseudomonadota; class Gammaproteobacteria; order Burkholderiales; family Burkholderiaceae_C; genus CAIKUF01. Next base: position 16,213 of record JANOVJ010000086.1, read on the forward strand.
TCAAGATCCAGAGCTCGTTGTTGCAGTCCTCCAGCGTGCCGGTCACACGTTTGAGCGACGCCTGGCTGTCGCCCATGAAACACGGCAGCACGGCCAATCCGAGCCCCTCGGTGCAGGCAGCTTGCACGCCGACAAAACTGTTGGCGCGCAAGACGGTGCGCTCCAGCGCTGTGATCTTGGCCAACCACTTGAGTGAGACTTGGCGGCTCATCGAGTCGTCCAGGGCAATCCAGTCATGTTCGCGCAAATCCTGAACAGCGCGTGTTCGTTGCAGGTAGCGCTTGGCGCCATACACGGCATGAGCCAGGGTCGCAATGCGCTTACCGATCAGATCCTCGGGCGGCCGCGTTGAAGCGCGCAAGGCGATGTCGGCATCGCGCTTGGACAGACTGTGGATCTCGTTGGCTGTGGTGATGTGCAAGGTGATGTCCGGATAGCGCTCACGGCAGGCTCGTGCGATAGGTCCGAGAAACCGAACCCCGATGCTTTCGGTCGTGGTGATGCGGACCACGCCGCTGGGCCGCAAGTCGCGCCCTGCGACTTTGGACATTGACTCAGCAGCCTCACGCTCGATCACTGCGCCAGCGCGTGCCAGTTCTTCTCCGGACTCGGTCGCGGTGTAGCGCCCGGCTCGGCGTTCGAACAGGCGCACGCCCAGTGCCGCCTCGAGCTTGTCGAGCCGCCGAAACGCGGTGGCGTGGTTGACGCCGAGCCGTCGGGCGGCACCGGACAGCGAGCCCATCTCGGCAATGGCGGCGACAAATCGCAGGTCGTTCAGGTCGTTGGTCCCTTGCATGTGTGCAAATTCCGCTTGCTCAGATTGGCCATTGTCTTGCGTGCTTGCGAACGCTAGTCTCCGTCATCACCCAAGTTTCATCAAGGAGATGACCATGAAATCGTTTCAGCTACCCAAGGCCGCAGTGGCTTCGCTTAGCCTGGCAGGTGGCCTCGTGTGCGGCGCTGCGGCCCACGCTGCCGAACCGATCTGGGACGCCAACAAAGTGCAGATGGTCAGTGAGACCCTGGCGCCCGGTGTCTTTGCGTACTACGCCAGTAACGCCAAGGAACTCAATGCCAAGGGCGGCGCTGCCGCCACCAGCGGCGGCCTGATCGTCGGCAGCAAGGCCAGCCTGCTGAT
>JANOVJ010000087.1:0-11483 GCA_031417295.1 bacterium
TTGCGCTGGGTGCGCTGGGTGGGCGGCTGGGCAACGCCGAGGTGTATGCGTATGGGGCGCAGTACGGCAGCGGGGCGGCGGTCGTGCGCTTGCTATGACGAGGGATCGAGGATGAAGCAGTACCGCAACTACATCAACGGCGAATGGCTCGAAAGCCCACGCCGCTTCCCCGACATCAACCCCGCCGACGGCAGCGTGTACGCCGAAGTGCACGAAGCCGATCGGGCCATGGTCGATGCCGCTGTGGCCGCCGGCCGCAAGGCGCAGCAAGGCGCGTGGGGCCACGCTTCAGTCACCGACCGCGCCGCGATGCTCTACGCCATCGCCGCCGAAATCGAACGCCGTTTCGACGACTTTCTCGAAGCCGAAATCGCCGACACCGGCAAGCCGCGCTCAATGGCGTCCACGCTCGACATCCCGCGCGGTGCCGCCAACTTTCGCATCTTCGCCGACATCCTGAAGACCGCGCCGCTGGAGAGCTACCTGACTGACCTTCCCGGCAGTGCGCGTGCGCTCAACTACACGGTGCGCAAGCCGCTCGGCGTCGTCGGCGTCATCTCGCCGTGGAACCTGCCATTGCTGCTGCTGACGTGGAAGGTCGCGCCGGCCTTGGCCTGCGGCAACTCCATCGTCGCCAAGCCGTCCGAAGAAACGCCCGGCACCGCGACGCTGCTGGCCGAGGCGATGCACGCCGCCGGCCTGCCCAAGGGCGTGTTCAACCTCGTGCACGGCTTCGGCCCGGCCTCTGCCGGTGAGTTCATCACCACGCACGCCGGCATCGATGCGATCACCTTCACCGGCGAGTCGCGCACCGGCAGCGCGATCATGAAAGCCGCGGCCGAGCACGTGAAGCCGATTTCGTTCGAGCTCGGCGGCAAAAACGCCGCCATCGTGTTCGCCGATTGCGATTTCGACAAGGCCGTCGAGGGCCTGGTGCGCGCGGTGTTCCTCAACACCGGGCAGGTCTGCCTGTGTTCCGAGCGGGTCTATGTCGAGCGGCCGATCTACGAGCGTTTCGTTGCCGCGCTGGTCGAGCGGGCCCGCGCGCTGCAACTCGGCTGGCCGCACGAGCCGCAGACTGAGATGGGCCCGCTGATTTCCGCCGAGCACCGCGACAAGGTGCACGCCTACTACGCGCTGGCACGCGCTGAGGGCGCGCAGGTGCTCACCGGCGGCGGCGTGCCGCGCTTCGGTGACGGCCGAGACAACGGCTTCTGGATCGAGCCCACCGTGATCGCCGGCCTGCCCGACAGCGCCCGCTGCATTCGCGAGGAAATCTTCGGCCCGATCTGCCATGTGACGCCGTTCGACAGCGAAGCCGAAGTCATAGTCCGCGCCAACGACACGCCCTATGGCCTGGCCGCGACCATCTGGACCACGAACCTGAGCCGCGCGCACCGCGTCGCGCCAGCGATGCGCGTTGGCCTGGCATGGGTGAATTCCTGGTTCCTGCGCGACCTGCGCACGCCGTTCGGCGGCGCGGGCCTGTCGGGCATCGGCCGCGAAGGCGGCCTGCATTCATTGAACTTCTACTCGGAGCTGACCAACGTCTGCATCCGTATCGACGACGAGGAGAGAGCCCCATGAACGATGTGATTCAACGGGTTGCCGATCTGCTGGACGGCGCCGCCCGCAGCGGTGAGGCGATCGCCCCGGTACGCACGCTGCTGCCGGAAGGTGATCTGGAAGCCGCTTACGCGGTGCAGAAGATCAACACCGAGCGCGGTCTGCGCAACGGCCGGCGCCTCACCGGCCGCAAGATCGGCCTGACCTCGCTCGCGGTGCAAAAGCAGCTCGGCGTCGATCAGCCCGACTTCGGCATGCTCTACGCCGACATGGCCTTCGCCGACGGCGAAGAGATGCCCTGGAGCCGCCTGATGCAAGCCAAGTGCGAAGCCGAAGTCGCACTCGTGCTCGGCAGCGACCTCGCAGGCGAACAACTCACGATGCCCGAGCTGATCGCCGCGACGGCTTACGTGCTGCCGGCGATCGAAGTCGTCGGCAGCCGGATCGCGAAGTGGGACATCCGCATCACCGACACCATCGCCGACAACGCCTCGTCGGGGCTGTACGTGCTGGGCAACCGGCCGATGAAGCTGGCTGATGTCGATCTCCGCCTGGCCGGCATGGTGATGGAGCGGCGTGGCGAGCAGGTCTCGCTCGGCGTGGGCGCTGCCTGTCTCGGCCACCCGCTGAACGCCGCGCTGTGGCTGGCCCGCACGATGGTGCGTGTCGGCATGCCGCTGAAGGTGGGCGATGTGGTGCTGACGGGTGCACTGGGGCCGATGGTGGCCGTGAATCCGGGCGACGTGTTCGAGGCCCGCATCAACGGCCTGGGCAGCGTGCGCGCGGTGTTCGGCCTGCAAACCTGAGGAAGCGATCATGAGCACCAAGATCGAACGCAACGCCACCCGGCTCGACGACGCCGCGCTCGCCGCACGCGCCATCGCCCAATTCGACGGCGACGAGCGGATGACGCTTGCCGAGGCCTACGCCGTGCAGCACGCGCTGATCGCCAGGCGCATCGGCCGCGGCGCGCGCCGCATCGGGCTGAAGATGGGCTTCACCAGCCGCGCCAAGATGCTCCAGATGGGGCTGTCTGATTTGATCTGGGGCCGGCTCACCGCCGACATGCTGGTCGAGGACGGCGGCGTCGATGAGATCCACCACGTGCACGCCCGCGTCGAGCCCGAGATCTGCTTCCTGCTGAAGAAGCCGCTCGCCGGCCCGGTCACGCCGCTGCAGGCCTTGAGCGCGGTCGAAGGCATCGCCCCGGCGCTGGAGATCATCGATTCGCGCTACCTCGATTTCAAGTTCTCGCTGCCCGACGTGGTGGCCGACAACGCCTCGTCGTCCGGCCTCGTGGTCGGCGCCTGGCACCGGCCGGAGATCGACTTCTCCAACCTCGGCCTGCTGATGACGTTTGATGGCCGCGCGGTCGAGGTGGGCAGCACCGCTGCGATCCTCGGCCACCCGCTGCGCTCGCTGGTGGCTGCGTCACGGCTCGCCGCCGAGGCCGGCGAAGTGCTGGAGGCCGGCAGCCTGGTGATGGCCGGCGGCGCGACGGCGGCGGTGGCGCTGCGGCCCGGGGTGCGCGTGCGCTGCGAGATGCAGCACCTCGGCTCGGTGAGTTTTTCAGTCCCGGCCTGACGCAGGCGAACGCCATGACGAGCTCGACCCCCACTACGGCCACGGCCACGGCCACGACTTTGAGCCCGAACCCGAACGCGAACCCGAACCCGAGCACCGCCACCGTCGTTGCCGGCAAGGCCACGCCGCGCGGCAAGTTCCCGCACCTCAAGCGGGCCGGCGACTTCCTCTTCGTTTCCGGCACCAGTGCGCGCCGGCCCGACAACTCGATTGCCGGCGCGACGGTCGATGCGATGGGTACCACCTCGCTCGACATCCGCGAGCAGACGCGCGCCGTGATCGAGAACATCCGCGACATCCTGGCCAGCGCCGACGCCGGCCTCGACGACGTGGTCGAGATCGGCAGCTTCCTCGTCAACATGAACGACTTCGGCGGCTACAACACCGTCTACGGCGAGTACTTCGGCTTCGACGGCCCGGCACGCACCACCGTCGCGGTGCACCAGTTGCCGCACCCGCACCTGCTGATCGAGATCAAGGCCGTGGCCTACAAGCCGCTGCCGCGCTGACGCCCTGCCCGGCGCAGGGTCGTCGGCCGTGCCGGGCCGAACCGGGCTCCGCCGGTGAAAGAATCGCGTTCGAACCCCGACCCAGCCCGGATGCGCCCCGACCTGATGCCATTGCCTTCGCCCCGCCAGCCGTTGCGGGTGGATGCAGCCAGCTTGCAGCCGCAGCGCGAGCCCGCCGCCGACCCGCTGGCCGAGATGCGCGCGCGCATGGCACAGGCCAGGCAATGGCAGCCGAACCAGATCGCCGGGCGGCGCTGGCCGGTGGCTTGCGTGTCGCTGGAGATCACCCAGCGCTGCAACCTCGATTGCACGCTGTGCTATTTGAGCGAGACCTCCGAGGCGGTGCGCGACTTTCCGCTCGACGAGGTGTTCCGCCGCATCGACATGATCGCAACGCACTACGGGCCGGGCACCGACGTGCAGGTCTCGGGCGGCGAGCCCACGCTGCGCCGGCGCGACGAGCTGATCGCCATCGTCGCGCGCTTGCGCGAGCGCGGGCTGCGCGCGTCGCTGCTGACGAACGGCATCCGCGCCACGCGCGACTTGCTTCAAGCGCTGGCCGCCGCCGGCCTGACCGACGTGGCCTTCCACGTCGACACCACGCAGCAACGCGCCGGGTATGCAACCGAGGCCGAGCTGAACCCGCTGCGCCGCGACTACATCGAACGCGCCCGCGGCCTGCCGCTGGCGGTGTTCTTCAACACCACCGTCCACGCCGGCAACCTGGCCGAGGTGCCGCTGCTGGCGGCCTTCTTCGCCGCGCAGGCCAGCGTGGTGCGCTTCGCGTCGTTCCAGCTCCAGGCCGACACCGGCCGCGGCGTGCTCGGCGCGCGTGACGAGGCCGTCATCAGCCACGGCAGCATCGCGGCGCGCCTGCAGCAAGGCCTGGGCAGCGCACTCGGATTCAACGTGCTGGCCGCGGGGCACCACGATTGCAACCGCAGCGCCGTGGTGCTGGTGATTGCCGGCCGCGCCTACGACGCCTTTGCCGACAGCGCATTTATCCAGCGCTTCATGCGCGAGACGGCGAGCCTGCGCATCGACCGTGCGACGCCCTGGCGCGCACTGCGCTCGCTGCTGGTGGCCGCGGCAAGCCGGCCGCGCCTGGCGCTGGCGGCGCTGCGCTGGGCCGGCGCGTTCGCGTGGCAGGCGCGGCGTGACTTGTGGGTCGCGCGCGGTCGGGTCCACAAGCTCACCTTCTTCAGCCACAACTTCATGGACGCGAACCAACTCGACGCCGAACGCATCGGCGCCTGCGTGTTCATGGCGATGACGCAGCACGGCCCGCTCAGCATGTGCGCGTACAACGCGCGCCGCGACCACTACCTGCTGCAGCCACTGCCCACCGAGGCCGGCTTGTGGCAGCCGCTGGCCGCCGGCCACGCGGGCGTGCAGACGTTTCCGATCAAGTGGCTCAAGGGCCGGCCGCGCGAGCAAGCCTTGGCCCAGCGGGCCCTTGCATCGCCGACGGCGGCCGGCCGCCGCGCGCCATGAAGGCCGGCCTTTGCCCACTTGCGCGCGCCCTCGGCAGCGCGCTGGGGGTGGTGCTGTTGTTGCTGGCCGGCTGCGCCACACGAGTCGGCGTGCCGCCGGGGCCGACGCCGACCGCGGCGGCGGCCCACACGGCCTGGGCGCAGGTGCTGGCGCAGCACGTCAACGCGCAGGGCGAGGTCGACTTTGCGGCGCTGGCGCGCGAGCGCGGCGCGCTCGACGTGATGGTTCGCTTCGTCGCCGCCACGCCGCTCGACGGCCTCACGGCGCCGAACGAGAAGCTGGCCCACATGATCAATGCCTACAACGCGTTGTCGATGTTCAACGTGATCGAGAGCGGCATTCCGGCCACCCACGCCGGCTTCAACAAGGTCACGTTCTTCGTGCTGCGCAGCTTCGAGATCGGCGGCCGGTCGATGTCGCTCTACGCGTTCGAGAACGACGTGATCCGGCCGTACACGCGGGCCATCGGCGAGCCGCGGGTGCACTTTGCGTTGAACTGCTCAGCACTGGCTTGCCCGGTGCTGCCGCAACTGCCGTTCACGGCTGACGGGCTCGATGCCGAGCTGGAGCGAGAGAGCCGCGCTTTCTTCGCCCGGCCGCAGAACTTTCGCATCGACACCGCGACCGGTAGCGTCTGGCTGAGCGAAATTCTGGACTTCTACAGTGAAGACTTCATCCCCGCGCATGGCCGCAATCTGATCGCGTTTGCCAACCGCTACGCCCCCGTGGCGGCGCCGCTGGGCGACACGGTCCGCTTCACACCGTACGACTGGACCCTTGCCAACAGCCGGCGCGTGCGCTGATGACCGTACAACCGGGCCGGACGACAATGCGGGCCCGTTCCATCCAGCGCAGGCGAACCGATGTTCAGGCTTCCTCAGTTCCGTGCGGTCCTCAATGCGCTGCTCGGCGCGCTGCTCGCCGCCGCGGCGCTGGGGGCCTCGGCGGCGCCCCGGTTCGACTTCGACCGGGCCGGCGGGCGGCTGCCGAAAGATGTCAAGCCGAACGTGGTGCGGCTCGCGCTCGAGCTCGACCCGGCGCTTGAGACCTTCAGCGGCAGCGTGCAGATCGATCTGGAGGTGCGCAAGGCAGTCCAGGCGATCGTGCTCAACGCGCACCAGCTCACAGCAGTACGCGCACGGCTGATCGACGCCGCGGGTCGCGAGCGCGCGCTTGCCGTCAAGCCCGATGGCAAGCGCCAGCAATGGCGCCTCATGACCGTGCCTGCGGCATCGATCGCGGCCGGCCGCTACACCGTGGCGATCGACTACGCCGGCCGCATCGAGAACGCGGGCGAAGGGCTCTTTCGCGTGGACTACAAGCTCGAAGGCACGCCCGAGCCGCAGCGCATGCTGGCCACGCAACTCCAGCCGGCCTACGCGCGGCGCGTGTTCCCCGGCTTCGACGAACCGGCGTTTCGCGCCCGCTTCGAGCTGAGCGTGACTGCACCTGCGCGTTACGCGGTGGTCTCGAACATGCCGCCGCTGGAAGACCGCGTCGACGCCGACCTGCGCCGCATCCGCTTTGCGCCCACGCCTTCGATGCCGAGCTACCTGTTCGCGCTGGCGGTGGGGGAGTTCGATGCGCTCGAAGACGAGCAGGACGGCGTGAAGCTGCGCATCCTCACTGCCAAGGGCAAGCGCGAGCAAGGCGCTTTCGCGATACAGGCCACGAAGCAACTGCTGCGCTATTACGCCGACTACTTTGGCGTGCCCTTCATGCTGCCCAAGCTCGACCAACTGGCCGTTCCCGGCGTGCGCAACGGCGCGATGGAAGACTGGGGGCTCATCTCGTACGAGGAAAGCTCGCTGCTGTTCGACCCGGCCCACACCTCGCCTGCGGCGCAGCGCGGCATCTACAACATCGTTGCCCACGAAGTGGCGCACCAGTGGTTCGGCAACTACGTCACCACCGGCTGGTGGAGCGACCTCTGGCTCAACGAAGCCTTCGCCACCTGGATGGCCGACAAGGCCAGTGAGCATTTCAACCCGCAGTGGAACCTGAAGCTGCGCGAGCGCGTGGCGAAGGAGCAAGCGATGCTGCGCGACGCCGGCGCGGCGACACGCCCGATCACGGTGCCGATCGTCAGCGAAGACCAGTTCTTCGGCATCTTCGACGAGATCACCTACCAGAAGGGGGGCGCGGTGCTGACGATGTTCGAAAGCGCGCTCGGCCCCGATGTCTTCCGCGACGGGCTGCGACGCTACATGCGAGCCCATGCCTACTCGAACGCCGCGGCAGGCGACCTCTGGTTCCACCTGTCGCAAGCCTCGGATCGCGACGTGGCGGGGCAGATCGCGGCATGGGTCGAACAACCCGGGTTTCCCGTGCTCGACGTGGCGACGCGCTGTGTCGGCGGGCGCACCGAAGCGGCGGTCAGCCAGCGGCGCTACAGCGACGACCCGGCGCGCAAGGCCGCCGGCACGTGGCAGGTGCCGGTCACGCTGGCGGCGGGGGCCCAGACGCGCGCGCTGCTGCTGGGCCGGGCGCCGCAGACGGCGACTTTCGACGGCTGCGCTGCGCCGGTGCTTGCCAATGCGGGCGACGGCGGCTACTTCCGCGTGCGCTACGACACGGCCAATTTCGCACGCCTGCGCTCGGCCTTCAGCACGCTGCCCGCGGCCGATCGCATCGGCCTGCTCGCCGACACCTATGCGCTGGCCGAGAGCGGCCGCATCCCGTTCATCGACTACCTGTCGCTGGTTGCCCAAGGCAACGCGGGCCGCGGAGCGAGTGAATGGCGCGGCATCCTCGAGCGGCTGGAGTCGCTCGACCTGGCGCTGGGCGGCACGCCGGCGCAGGCCGCGTTGCGCGCCTGGTCGCGCCAGGCGCTAGCGGTTGAATTGGCGCGGCTCACCTGGACACCGGCCGACCAGGACGACTCGCAGACGCTGTCGCTGCGTGCCGATCTGATCGATGCGCTGGGCAACTTCGACGACGCTGCGACCGTGGCGCGCGCCCGCGCGCTGGAAGCCGAGCGTCCAGACGCAGCGGCGGTGGCGCCCTCATTGCGCGGCGCCGTCCTCTACACGGTGGCGCGCCATGCCGATGGCGCCACGTTCGAGCGCTTGCGCGCCGCACTGAAGACCGCCACGCGCGACGAGGACGCGTGGAAGCTGCGGCGGGCGCTGACGCTGGTGCGCGACCCCGGGCTCGTCGCACGGGTGCTGGAGATCGCGCTGACCGACGAGTGGGAGCCCACGCGGGCAGCCTGGATCGCGCGGCAGGTGGGCCCTGGCAGCGGTGTGGCCGAGCCGGCCTACGCCTTCGTCGAAAAGCACTTTGCGGTGCTGGCCGCGAAGGCCCAGGAGGATGGGCGCGTCTGGCTGCTGCCCGACGCGGCCGGTGCATTCAACGAGCCGCGGCGTGCCGATGCGCTGCTGGCGACGCAGCGGCGCCTGCTCGGCGAACCTGGGCGCGACGCCGCCGAGCAGGCGGCAGCCGGCATCCGGCTGCGTTCCGGTATCCGGCAACGCGAGGGCAGACGGCTGGCGGGCGAACTCGCGGCGCGGGGGCAGGTGCCCGTGGCGCCGCCCGGCGCACCGTGAGTCAGGCGCTCTTCGGCGTCTTCCACGTGTACACGGCCGTCACCGCGTAGTTCCACACCGCGCCGACCAGCACCCCGGCGATCGCCGACGTGATCCAGAGGCTGTCTTTCTGGAACAGGTAGTCGGCAATGCCTACGTTGGCGAGCGCGCCGACGCTGCAGGCGAGCACGAACGAGAACCAGCCGCGCACGAAGCCCCAGCCGCGCAGCCGCAGGTCGCGGTACGTGAGCACGTTGTTGAGCACGTAGTTGCTCGTCATCGCGATCATCGTCGCGCCGCTCTGGGCCCAGAGGAATGAGGTGCCCGCGCCCTTGAACAGGGCCGTCAGCACGATCAGGTGCACCACCAGCCCGAGCCCACCGACGAGCGAGAAGGCGATGAAGCGGATCGGCACCACGCCGCCCATGAACTTGTCGAGCAGCATGATGAAATACTCCCACGCCACATTCGTGTCGAGCTTGCTTTCACCGGCGACGCGGTTGCGAAACTGGTAGGGCAACTCGCGGTAGCGCAGCGGCACCGGCGAGGTGGCGAACAGGTCGAGCAGAATCTTGAAGCCCACGCCGGACACGCCGGCCTTGACGCAGGCCATGAAGGCGTCGCGGCGGATCATGAAGAAGCCGCTCATCGGGTCTTGCAGGTCGGCCTTGAGCACGAAGCGGGAGAGGCGCGTGGCGATGCGGCTGAACGCGGCGCGCGATTCGTCCCAGGCGCCGATGCCGCCGCTCTCGACATAGCGGCTGCCGACGACCACATCGAACTCGCCGCCGCTGACGAGCGCGAACATCTTGGGCAGCAGGGCTTCGTCGTGCTGCAGGTCGGCGTCGATCACCGCCACCAGCGGGGCTGACGAAGCGAGCATGCCTTCGATGCAGGCGGTAGACAGCCCGCGCCGCCCGATGCGCTGCAGGCAGCGCACGCGCGGGTCGGTCTGCGCCATCTCGCGCAGCGTGGCGGCGGTGCGGTCGGGCGAGTCGTCGTCGACGAAGATCATTTCCCAGTCGAGGCCGCGCAGCGCCACGGCCACGCGGTCGCGCAATTCGACGACGTTGCCAACTTCGTTGAACGTGGGGACGATGACGGAAAGCTGGGGCATGGGTCGGGTTGCTCGGTGCAATGCGGTGCGGTGCGATGCGGCGCCTAGTTAGGCGCGGCGGCGGGCGCGCGCCAGCGCGGGTGCCCGGTGTAGTTCGTGCCACGGTAGATCTCGACCCGGCGCGTGACCTTGCCGAAGGCCTGGCTCTCGACCGTGTCGATCCGTTCCACCTTGTCGAAGTAGGCCTTCAGGCGTTCGAGGTCCAGGTCGCCCTGGTCCTGGTCTGACAGCACCAGAATGCCGGTCGCGCCCTTCAGGCTGCTGGTGAGCGGGAAGTAGTCGAACTGCAGCGCCGGGTCGCCGTAGATGTCTTCGGCGTAGGTGCGCGGTTGGCCCGGGAGATAGAAGCGGATCAGCGAGCTGATCTTGTAGTTCGGCGAGAAGATGAACACCTCCTGGCCTTCGGCGCGCGCTTGGCTCGCCGCCTTGTCGACCCGAAGCGCGGCTTCGTCCCAGCCGCTCCAAGTGTTCATGTCGGCGGGGATCGGCAGGTTGGGGATGGCGACCACGATGCCCGCGGCAAGCAGGATCGCGGCCGACGAGGCCAGACCGCGCAGCAAGCGCGTCAAGCCGTTGGCTAGCGAGAGCCCATGGTGCACGGCCAGGATCATCAGCGACCAGTAGGCCGGCGCCAGCCAGTTGATCTTGACGATCGAGCGGAAGCTGATGGCGGTGAAGATCACGATCGGCACCGCGGCGCTCAGCAGCAGCAGGCGCGAGCGGTCGTCAAGCCGGCCCTTGAAGCCGTCACGCGCGCTGCGGAACATCGCGCCGATGGCGATGACGAAGAGGTACGGCGTCAACATCAGGAACTGCGTGCCGACCAGCATCGCGAAGTAGCGCGGCTTGAAGCCGCCCATCTCGCCGACGCGGCGGCTGCTCTGGAACGCAAGCGACACCCACTCGTGCTGGGCGTTCCAGATCAGCACCGGCGTGAACACGGCAACGGCCAGCAGCGCGGCCAGCCAGGGCTGCGGCTTCAACAACCAATGCCGCTGTTGGGGCGACGTGAGGAGGTACAGGAACACGATCGGCAACAGCAGCACGCCGGAATACTTGGCCAGCCACGACAGGCCGATGAACGCGCCGGCCGCGAACCACCACTTGCCGTTGCCGGTCTGGCTCAGCCGCCAGATGGACCAGATCGCGCCCGACCAGGCGAAGATCAACGGTGCATCCGGCGTCGGCCCGACGCCGAAGGCCACATACACAACGGTCAGGTTCAGGGCGGCGAGCGTCCAGAAGGCGAGGCGCCGGTCGGCGTACATGTCGAGGATCAGGCGCGCCCAGATCAGGTTCCAGCCGAGCGACCACAGCACCGACGCGAGCTTGATGCCGAACGAGGTCTGGCCGAACACGGCCGTGGTCAGCGCGATGCTGTAAGTGGCCAGCGGCGGATGGTCGAAGTACGACCAGTCGAGGTGGCGGCTCCAGCTCCAGTAGTAGGCCTCTTGCGGCAGCAGCGGCACGGCCGCCGCCAGCCCGACGCGCAGCAGCGTGACGCCGACGATGAGCCAGGCAATGGCGCCAGGCCGGTCGGGAAAGGCCAGCCAGCGGCTGTCGGATGAAGGCATGGAAGGGGTTCGGGGAGAGGTGCGGCGCGCCGCCCGGACAGCCGGCCGATCGACAGGTGATTGTCACACCGCCGTGGCGCCGCAGCAGCCCGGCCGGGGCTGCTGCGGCGCG
>JANOVJ010000088.1:0-3858 GCA_031417295.1 bacterium
TTGGCGGCTTTGGGCTTTGATGTGAGCGCCTTGTTGGTCATCAACACCCGCTCGCGCGTGATTCCTGGCACCGACAGTTTGTGGGCGCTGGAGCAGGCCTTGAAAAGCGGCCATGTGGGCGCGGTGCTGGCGTGGTTGCCGCCGCGCTTGGGTGCCGAACGCTTGCGGCGTTTGCAAATTGCGGCGCAGGCGCACGACGGGCCGGCCTTTGTGCTGCGCGAGATGGCCGCCCGGCAGCGCCCCACGGCCTCGCCGCTGCGCCTGGCGCTGCAGCCGGCCGGGGCGGACAGGTTGGCGCTGCACCTGCTCAAGCGCCGCGGCCCGCCGCTGGCGGCGCCGCTGCAACTCAGCCTGCCGCCGGTGCTGTCGGCCGCAGCGCAGGGCAAGGCGGCGCTGGCCAGGTCGGTAGGTGGAGCCCAGCCGCAGCTTTTGCGCGCGGCAGCGTTCGTCGACCTGGGCGCCATGCCCCGCAAGCCGGCTTCGCTCGCGCTCCTCCAGGGGGGCGCTGAGCCGGCTGGGGTGCGGCCCGGCGCCGGCTGACGCCGCATCGCCCGTGAGCCCCCGCCATGCTCTGGATCGGCCTGCACCTGCCGCGGCTGTCGCTCGAATCGTTCGCCGCCACGCTGCCGCCCGAGCTGCGCCAGACGATGCCGCTGGCGCTGGTCGAGGTACGCCAGATCAGCCACGCCAACGCCGCGGCACAGGCGCTCGGCGTGAAGCCGGGCTGCAAGCACGCCACCGCGCTCGGCCTCGCGCCGCAACTCGTCTGCGCCGCCGCCGACCCGCTGCGCGACGCGCAGGCGTTGCAGGCCGTTGTTCATGCCTGCCTGGCGTTCACGCCGGCAGTGGTGGCCCAGCCGCCGCACCAGGTGCTGCTCGAAGTGCAGGCCAGCCTGCGTTACTTCGGCGGCTTTGAGGCGCTGTTGCAACGTCTGCGCACGGCCTTGGCGCCGCTCGGCCACGCGGTCCGGTACGCCAGCGCGCCCACCGCCCAGGGTGCGGTGCTGTTGGCCCGGATGGCCCGCGCACCGGCCGGCCTGCACTGCCCCGACCTGCGCTCACTGCGCAGCGCGCTCGATGCCGCCCCGGTGTGGCTGCTCGGCCCCGGCCGCGAACACTGGGAGGCCTTGCAGGGCATGGGCCTGCGCACCATTGCCGACCTGCGCGGCCTGCCGCGCGCCGGCCTGGCGCGGCGTTTCGGCGAAGCGCTGCTCGACGAACTCGACCGCGCCTTCGGCGAGCGCCCGGACCCGCGCGTCTGGGAAACCCTGCCGGCCACGTTCGAGAGCCGGCTCGAACTGTTCGCCCGCGCCGACACCAGCGCGCAGGTGCTGCACGGCGCCGAGGTGCTGCTGGCGCGGCTCGCGGCCTGGCTGTCGGCGCAGCAGGCTTTCGCGCGCCGCTTCACGTTGCAGTTGCAGCACGAGACGCGCTGGCGCCGCGCCGACACGCCGCCCGATACCGCGCTTGAGATCGCGCTCGCCGCGCCCTCGCGCGACATGGCGCACCTGGGGCTGCTGCTGCGCGAGCGCCTCGACCGGACCGAACTCGTCGCTCCCGCGCTCGACTTGTGCCTGCGCTGCGACGACATCGCGCGCGCCCCGCCGCCGAACAGCGAGCTGTTCCCCACCGCCCAGGGCGAACGCGAAGGCCTGACGCGCCTGGTCGAGCGGCTGCAGGCACGCCTGGGGCGGCGCCGGGTGCAGCGCCTGGTGCGGGTGCAAGACCACCGGCCCGAGCGCGGCAGCGCGCTGCAAGAGGTCGATGCCGGCGCGCTGCATGCGCCGCCAGCCCGCGCCGACGCCCCTGCCCACGCTGCGAACATCGTCAACGCCGGCTCGGCCGGGCAGGCGCCGGGCGGGCGCGTTGCCATCACGCGGCCGGTGTGGCTGGTCGAGCCGCCGCAGCCGCTGCCCGAGCGGCGCGACCTGCCGCTGCTCGACGGTGCGCCACTGCAACTGCTGAGCGGCCCCGAACGCATCGAAGCCGGCTGGTGGGACGAAGGCCTTGCCGGGCGCGACTACTTCATCGCCCAGGCCGCCGATACCTCGCTGGTGTGGGTGTATCGCCTGCGCCTGCCGGGGCTGGCGGCGCAGGCCCAGGGCTGGTACCTGCACGGGCGCTTTGCGTGACACGGCCGGCTCGGGCGCCGCCGCAGCCGGCGGGCCCGCCGCAGCGCCGTTTCAGCTTCGCCAGACCCACGTCACGGCCGCGCATTCCGCGGCCGTCGTGATCGTGCGTTCGAGCCGGCCGCGGTGGTCGTAGCAGCCGGGACCGGAGTCGACCGCCTGCGGCTTCGCGTACGGCGAATCGGGCGCGTTCGGATCGGGCGGCGGGAGGCGCTGCCCGCTGCCTGCACAGGCGCTTGCCAGCAGCGCCGACATCGGCAGCGCAACAAGGAGGGCGACGGTCCTCACGCAGAACCTTTGAGGGCGGCATCGCCGGCCGGCCACAGGCGCACCATCAACACGGCGATCGCTGCGCCGAGGAACGATTCAGAGAAGCGCAGCGCGGCCGACAAGACCGGCGAGACGGCAGGATCGATCGTGAAGATCACCATGATCAGCGCCACCGTGACGGCGGCCAGCCGCGCCGGATCGGGAATGCCCACGGCGTGGCACAACAGCACCGTGGCGAAGATGCAGGCCGCCATGCCGAACGGATCGAACGGCAGGAACGACAGATAGGCCGCACTGACAATCGCGCCGACCAGCGTCCCCAGCACCCTGAGCCAGGCCGACGACAAGGTGCCGCGCCAATCCTCCTGCAAGACGACGATGCCGGAGATCAGCGCCCACAAGCCGCCCATCGCGGCCGACGGACGGTGAAAGAAGGCGGTGAAGTGAAAGCCGCACAGGAACGAGCCCAGCGAAACCAGCGTGATCTGCAACGCGGGGCGGACGCGGACTCGACCCATCATGGCTTTCAGCATGCGGCCGCGCACCGGGAGCCGGCGCCCGCGGGTGGGTGTGCCGAGCCGGCGCAGGGAAGCGGGGCCAACAGGCTCACTGTTCAGGCCACCACCAGGTGCCCGGCCCCGTTCGCAGTCACTTCCCCGATCGCCGCAGCGGCGGCAAAGCCGTGGCGGTGGAACAGTGCCAGCACGTCGGCCACGGCCTCGGGCGCGCAAGACACCAGCAACCCGCCGCTGGTTTGCGGGTCGGTCAGCAACGCCTGGTCGGCGGCGGCAAAGCCTGCGGGCAGCGTGATGTCGCTGCCATAGCCGCCCCAGTTGCGGCCCGACGCGCCGGTGACCATGCCCTGCGCCGCCAGTTCACGCACGCCGGCCAGCAACGGCACGCGGGCCCAGTCGATGCGAATGCCGAGCTTCGCGCCGCGCGCCAGTTCGAGGGTGTGGCCGGCCAGGCCGAAGCCGGTGATGTCGGTCAGCGCATGCACGCCGGCCATCGCCGCGAGCTCGGTGCCGGGCTTGTTGAGCTGGGTCGTGTTGGCGATCATCTTCGCGTAGCCTTCGGCCGAGAGCGCGTCCTTCTTCAGCGCTGCCGACAGCACGCCCACGCCGATCGGCTTGCCCAGCACCAGCACGTCGCCGGCCTTCGCATCGGCATTGCGCTTGACGTTCTTCGGGTGCACCAGGCCCAGCACCACAAGGCCGTAGATCGGCTCGACCGAGTCGATCGTGTGGCCGCCGGCAATCGGAATGCCGGCCTCGGCGCAGATGCTCTCGCCGCCCTTGAGAATGAGGCCGATGGTTTCCAGCGGCAGCACGTTGATCGGCATGCCGACCAGGCCCAGCGCCATGATGGGCGTGCCACCCATCGCATAGACGTCGCTGATGGCGTTGGTCGCGGCGATGCGGCCGAAGTCGTACGGGTCATCGACGATGGGCATGAAAAA
>JANOVJ010000089.1:0-10508 GCA_031417295.1 bacterium
GGCGCAGGACCGCGAGCGCCTGGCGCCCGGTACCGGCACCGAGCCCCGCGGGCCTTGATGTCCAGCGCCACGATCGACCTGGCGCTGCGCCGGCAACGCCTGCTCCTGCGCAGCGCCGCGCTGCGCGATGCGTTGGCCGAACAGTCGGCCGTGCTCGCGCCGCCACTGGCGGCGGCCGACCGGGTGCAGGCCGGGGGCCGCTGGTTGTACCGGCAGCGCGGCTGGCTGGCCGGCGCTGCGGTCGTTGTGCTGGTCCTGCGGCCGCGCCGCGCCTGGCGGCTGCTGTCGACCGGCTGGTGGCTGTGGCGGCGCGCGCGTCGCCTGCAGCCCTGGTTGGTGGCCGCCGGCTTGAAGGCGCCGCCTTCGGTGCGGCCGCAGCAGCCCGCACCCGTATCCGCATCCGCATTCGCACGGTGAGTTTCTTCGATCACTCCCGGCGCTGACCCGCCCGCTGCCGAGTGGCCGGAAAGGGTCGAGCCCGGCGTTGTGGCCTAATCGAGGGTTTCGCAGCAACGAACCTCCGGAGCCATTCATGGGCAACAAGATCAAGACCGAAGCCGACCGCCTTGCCACGCCGAGGCCGCCCGCGCCCGCTGGCGTGACCGTGACCGTACGCCTGGGCCAGAAGCGCAGCCTGGAGCGCGGTGCGCACACCCGCAGCAAGAAGAACCCCGGCAAGCGGCCGAAGAAGGGCGGCTGACACCGCCCAAGCGTTCTGCGGGCCGGGGCGTCTGCCGTCGCCGCCATCGATGCTCCGTCTGACCGACCTGCGCCTGCCGCTGGCCCACCCGCCAGACGCACTGCGAGCCGCCATCCTGGCCCGGCTCGGCGTCGCTGACGCCGAGCTGAAAGGCTTCACGGTTTTCCGCCGCGCCTGGGATGCGCGCAAGAAGACGGCGGTGGTGCTGATCTACACCGTCGATTGCGAACCCGCCGACGGCGTCGATGAACCCGCATTGCTGGCGCGTCTGCGGCTGCGCCCCGGCGGCGATGTGCATGTGCGCCCGTCGCCCGACACGCGCTATCGCCTCCAGGGCCACGCGCCGGCCGACTTTCACGCCGCGCAGCCGCTGCGCCCCGTTGTTGTCGGCTTCGGCCCGTGCGGCATCTTCGCCGCGTTGATCCTGGCCCAGATGGGCCTGCGGCCGATCGTGCTCGAGCGCGGCAAGGCAGTGCGCCAACGGACGCAGGACACCTGGGGCCTGTGGCGCCAGGGCGTGCTCGAACCCGAATCGAACGTGCAGTTCGGCGAAGGCGGTGCCGGCACGTTTTCCGACGGCAAGCTGTGGAGCCAGATTTCCGACCCGCGGCACCTGACGCGCAAGGTGCTGAACGAGTTTGTCAAGGCCGGCGCGCCGGACGAAATCCTCTTCGTCGCCAAGCCGCACATCGGGACCTTTCGGCTCGTCGGCGTGGTCGAGAAGATGCGTGCCGAGATCGAGGCACTGGGTGGCGAAGTCCGCTTTGGCCAGCGGGTGGTCGATCTGCGGATCGAAGACGGCCACGTTCGCGGCCTCACGCTGGCCGGCGGTGAAGCGCTGCGCGCCGACCATGTGGTGCTCGCGCTCGGCCACAGCGCGCGCGACACCTTTGCGATGCTGCAGCGCCGGGGCGTGCGCATGGAAGCCAAGCCGTTCTCGATCGGCTTTCGGATCGAGCACCCACAAGGCCTGATCGACCGCGCGCGCCTGGGCCCGAACGCGGGCAACGCGATTCTCGGCGCGGCCGACTACAAACTCGTCCACCACGCCAGGAACGGGCGCTCGGTCTACAGCTTCTGCATGTGCCCGGGCGGCACGGTGGTCGCGGCCACCTCGGAAGTGGGCCGTGTGGTCACCAACGGCATGAGCCAGTATTCGCGCAACGAGCGCAATGCGAATGCCGGCATCGTGGTCGGCATCTCGCCGCAGGACTACCGGCAGGATCGCGGTGATGGTGGCGACCGCGACCGCGATCACGATCACCCCCTCGACGTCGACCCCGGCCCTGGCGCCGAAGGTGCGGTTAATCCGCTCGATGGCGTGGCCTTCCAGCGCTTCTGGGAGTCGCGTGCGTTCGAGCTCGGCGGCGGCGGCTATCGCGCGCCGGGGCAACTTGTCGGCGACTTCATCAAGGGCCAACGTTCCAGCGTGTTCGGCAACGTTGTGCCGTCGTACCAACCGGGCGTGCAGCTCACCGATCTGGGCCAGCGGGGCAAGGCGAGCCTGCCCGACTACGCCATCGCTGCAATCCGCGAGGCCTTGCCGGCTTTCGAGCGCCAGATCGCCGGCTTCGCGATGGCCGACGCGCTGCTCACCGGCGTTGAAACCCGCACCTCGTCGCCCCTGCGCATCACGCGCGGGCGCAACCTGCAAAGCGTCAACGTGGCCGGGCTGTACCCGGCGGGTGAAGGTGCCGGGTACGCGGGCGGCATCATGTCGGCCGGGGTCGATGGCATCGAGGTCGCCGAGGCGCTGGGCGTGGCGCTGCTGGCCGCGGCCGCCTGCGTTTCACCCGCGCCGCGTACGCCGCAGACCCCCCACCGCGCGGAATCAGCCTCATGAAATCACCCCAGCGCTTGCAGTCCCTGATCGACGAAGGCCTGATCGATAGCGTTTCACGCCAGTTGATGAGCGGCAAGGAAGCGATGGTCTACGTGGTTCGCTGCGGCGACGAGACGCGCTGTGCCAAGGTCTACAAGGAGGCCACGCAGCGCAGCTTTCGCCAGGCGGTGGACTACACCGAGAACCGCAAGGTCAAGAACAGCCGCCAGGCCCGCGCGATGGCCAAGGGCACGCGCTTCGGCCGCCAGTCGCAAGAGGCAGCGTGGCAGAGCGCCGAGGTCGATGCGCTGTACCGCCTGGCGGCGGCCGGCGTGCGCGTGCCCAAGCCGTACAACTTTCACGACGGCGTGCTGCTGATGGAACTCGTCACCGACGCCCACGGCGACGCCGCGCCGCGCCTGAACGACGTGGCCTTCACGCCCGAGCAGGCACGCGCGCACCACGCCACGCTGCTGAAGGAGGTGGTGCGCATGCTGTGCGCCGGCGTTGTGCACGGCGACCTGTCGGAGTTCAACATCCTGCTCGCTGGCGATGGCCCGGTGATCATCGACCTGCCGCAGGCGGTGGACGCCGCCGGCAACAACCACGCCGAACGCATGCTGCTGCGCGACGTGGGCAACCTGCGCGGCTTCTTCGGCCGCTTTGCGCCGGAACTGCTGCACACCGAGCATGGCCCCGAGATCTGGGACCTGTACCGCCGCGGCGTGCTGCACCCCGACACGGCGCTGACCGGCCGCTTCGAGCGCAAGCGCGGTGCGGTGGACGTGGGCGGCGTGATGCGCGAGATCGACGACGCGCGGGCGGAAGAGGCAGCGCGGCGGCTGCGAATGCAGACGGCCCCGTAGCCGCCCGCCTACAGCCCGAACACGCGCTGCGCGTTGCCGGCCAGGAACAGCCCCCGCGTCGGCGCGTCCAGCCCCAGCGCCTCCAGCCCTTGCAGCGCGTGGGCCGGCATGATCATCGGGTAGTTGCTGCCGAACAGCACCTTGCTTCGGCCGTGCCCGCGCAGGTACTCGACCAGCGCCGCCGGGTAGCGCTTCGCGGTGTAGGCCGAGGTGTCGATGAACACCCGCTCGTGCTTGGTCGCGACGGCGATGGCCTCGTCGGTCCACGGGTAGCCGATGTGCCCGGCGACGATCGTGAGCTCGGGGAAATCGATCGCCACCTGATCAAGGTAGATCGGGCGCCCCGGCTCCGACGGCAGCAGCGGCCCGGCATGGCCGATCTGGGTGCAGAACGGCACGCCGAGTTCGCAGCACGCGGCATAGACCGGGTAGAAGCGGCGGTCGGTCGGCGGCGCTTCCCACAGCCACGGCAGCAGCCGGATTGCCTTGAAGCCGAGTTCGCGCACACAGCGGCGGACTTCGCGCATCGCCTCCATCGGCCGCGAGATGTCGCACGAGCCCACGCCGACGAGCCGCTCCGGCGCTTGCGCGACAAAGCCGGCGACCTCGTCGTTGGAGATCATCATGTTGCGCGGCGCATACCAGGCGCAGATCAGCGCGCGGGCCACGCTCGCAGCGTCCATCGCTGCGAGGGTGGCGGAGACGGGCAGTTCCTCGGTTGGCGCAGCGGTCTTCGTCCAGCGATTCAGCGAACTGAACATCGGGTCGATGGCGAGGCGAAGGGTCGGGTGCTGAGCCCAGGCGTCGATGATCATGGTGCGTTCCGTCCGCAAAGCAGGTTCGGCTGTCGGTCGCCGCGGCCCTTGCCGACAAGCGTGACGCTACGATAGCGTTCGTTTGTCCGTCAACCCGTGTGCTCAGCGACATGCCAATCGCCCCCGACGCCTTGTCCGCCCTCGCGAGCCAGTACGCGCAGGGCATGACCAGCATTCGCGGCCGGCGCGTGCAGCGGCTCCTGAAGCGGGAGTTTGGCGGCGCCGACCACGTGCTGGTGGTGCAGCTCGGCTCGGGCGCCACGGCCGTGTTGGGGCTCTCCGCCACTGGCGCCGCGTTCTGCGCTACCGACGGCCGGGGCCAACATGCGTCTGTCGTCAAGTGGCTTCATGGGCCGACACAAGCGCTCGAAACGCAATTCGATTTGCTGAAGGACTCCTTGCCCGCGCTGGGCGCCAAGCCAGTGCGGCTCGCCGACCTTCGTGGGCCGGCCCAGGTTCGTCTTTCAGCGGGCTCCGTTGCGCCTGAAGCTCGCGCGCTTGCGGCCCTGGCGCTTCAGGCGCTGGCCTGATCGCGCTCGTCAGTCGGACGCTGCGCCATCGCCTCGCCGAGCCGGATCGTGCCCCCAGGCGCCCACGCCGGATTGAACTGCGTCACGCCCTTCGGAAACAGCATCACCACCGTCGAGCCGAGCAGGAAGCGGCCCATCTCGTCGCCCTGCTTCAAGCGCACGTCGTGGTCCACATAGCTCCAGCCGCGCACCTGCTTCTCGCGCGGCGGGTTGACGACGCCGTGCCACACCGTGGCCATGCTGCCGACGATGGTCGCGCCCACCAGCGCCAGCACGAACGGGCCGCGCGTCGCTGACTCGAACACACAGACCACGCGCTCGTTGCGCGCAAACAGCCCCGGCACGCCGCGCGCCGTGGTCGGGTTGACCGAGAACAGATCGCCCGGCACATGAATCATCCGCAGCAGCCGGCCGTCGCACGGCATGTGGATGCGGTGGTAGTCCTTCGGGCTCAGGTACAGCGTCGCGAAGTGGCCGTCCTCGAACATCGCACCGAGCGCGGCGTCGCCGCCAACCAGCGCGGTGGTCGAGTAGCGGTGGCCCTTGGCCTGGAAGATCTGGTCGCGCTCGATCGCGCCGAACTGGCTGATCGCGCCGTCCACCGGGCAGATCAAGTCGGCCGCCGCCAGCGGGCGCGCACCGGGTTTGAGCGCGCGGGTGAAGAACTCGTTGAAGCTCGCGTAGTGCGCGATGTCAGGGTCGGCCGCCTCGCTCATCTCGACACCGTATTTGCGCACGAACCAGCCGATCAGCCGCGTCGTCGCCGCGCCGCGCCGGGCCGAGGCCACGACACCCGCGAACGAGGTCAGCGCCTGCTTGGGCAGCAGGTACTGGGGCAGCACGGCGAGGCGGTCGGACATGGGGCGGCAGGCGGGGATGAAGGCGGCGAATTGTAGCCACGGCCTGCCGGGCGACCTGGGCCCGGTCAGGTCTAAAGTCGGGCCTCGAAGCCGTATCGACGGAGCCGCGATGAGCCCATCCGAGACCCAGACAACCGCGCCTGCCGCCGCGCTGGCGCCGCAGTCGATCACCGAAGAAGTGCTGCTGGAGAAGTACGCCCAGGGCGACGAACGCAGCGCCGACGATGTGCGCCGTCGCGTCGCGCGCGCTGGCGCAGGCCGAAGCGCCCGAGCAGCGCGCGCAGTGGGAAGCGAAGTTCCTCGACGTGCAACAGCGCGGCTTCATCCCCGCCGGGCGCCTCAGCTCGGCCGCCCGCACGGGCTGATGCGCGACGCGGATAAACAGCTTTGCACGGCTGCGACTTCTGCACCGCTTGCGGGTATGGGGGGCAGTGTGGATGAGGGGGCTGGCGCTCAGCGTGAATGAGGGGCTCGGTGCTGTCGTGCCGCGCGTTGCCGAGGCATCAGGCGCTGACTGCTGATACCCTGCGTGTCCTTTCTCCATTGCCTGCGGAGGCTCCATGCCCGGACTCTTGCCCCACGTCGATCCCGATGGCCTGCTCGAATACTCGGTGGTCTATACCGACCGGGCGCTGAACCACATGTCGCAGCGCTTCCAGCGCGTGATGCAGGACGTGTCCGCCACGCTGAAACAGGTCTACGGCGCACGCTCTGCCATCGTCGTGCCCGGCAGCGGCAGCTTCGGCATGGAAGCCGTGGCGCGGCAGTTCGCCACCGGCAAGAAGGTGCTGGTCATCCGCAACGGCTGGTTCAGCTATCGCTGGAGCCAGATCTTCGAGATGGGCGCCATCCCCGCCGAAACGACGGTGCTCAAAGCACGGCTGACCGGCCCCGGGCCGCAGGCGGCTTTTGCGCCGGCGCCGATCGACGAGGTTGTGGAGACGATCCGCCGCACCAAACCCGACGTGGTGTTTGCGCCGCATGTGGAAACCTCGGCCGGCCTGCTGTTGCCGCACGACGACCTGCGCGCGGTAGGCGCCGCCGTGCACGCGCACGGTGGGCTGTTCGTGCTCGACTGCGTGGCCTCCGGCGCGATCTGGGTCGACATGGCGGCCTGCGGCGTGGACGTGCTCGTGAGCGCGCCGCAAAAAGGCTGGAGCAGCACACCCTGCGCCGGCCTGGTGATGCTGGGCGAGAGCGCGCGCGAGCGCATCGACGGCACGACCAGCACCAGCTTCTCGATGGACCTGAAGAAATGGCTGTCGATCATGGAGACGCACGAAAAGGGCGGCATGGGCTACCACGCCACGCTGCCCACCGACGGCCTGGCGCAGCTGCGCGACGTGATGCAGGAAACGGCCGCCTTCGGCTTCGAGAACGCGCGCGCGGCGCAGCAGGCGCTCGGTGACCGGGTGCGCGCCTTGCTGGTGGCCAAGGGCATCGCCAGCGTGGCGGCGCCCGGCTTCCAGGCGCCGTGCGTGGTCGTGAGCTACACCGAAAAGACCGATTGGCACAACGGCCGGGCCTTTGCTGCGCTGGGCCTGCAGATCGCCCCGGGCGTGCCGCTGGCCTGCGACGAACCGGCCGACTTCAAGAGCTTTCGTATCGGCCTGTTCGGGCTGGACAAACTGAAGAACGTGGACCGCACCGTGGCGACCTTTGAGCGTGCGCTGAACGCGGCCTGAAGGGGCGCCGCAGCCCGCGTGCAACCCGGACCGCAGCGTCCGGATTCGTGGGCACACAAGCGGCCCCGATCGCGCGAGTTCAAGCCGCAGACGCCACCGCTCGCCGCGGCGGCAGCGTGTACGTGAAGATCCGCTTCATCACCGTCAGGTACTGCTTGAACAAGCTGCCGGTGTTGTAGAACAGCCCGTACTTCGCGCACAGCGCCTGGATCTTCGGTGCCACTTCCGGGTAGCGGTGGGCCGGCATGTCGGGGAACAGGTGGTGTTCGATCTGGTGGCTCAGGTGGCCGCTCAGCAGGTGGAAGAAGCGCCCGCCTTCGAGGTTGCTCGAACCCGACAACTGGCGCAGGTACCAGTCGCCGCGGGTCTCGTTGCGGGTGTCTTCTTCGCGGTAGATCGCCACGCCTTCGGTGAAGTGGCCGCAGAAGATGATCACGTAAGTCCACAGGTTGCGGATCAGGTTGGCGCAAAAGTTGCCGGCCAGCACGCGCGGCGCGCTCCACAGCGCCAGCGCCGGGAACAGCAGATAGTCCTTGAACCACTGCTTGCCGGTCTTCGACAGGAAGCGGTTCAGGCGCGCCTTGAATTCTTCCTTCGGCATCGCGCCGTGCTTGTAGCGGCCGATCTCCAGGTCGTGCGAGCCCACGCCGTATTGAAAACCCATCGCCAGCATCAGGTTGGCCAGCGGCTGAAACCAGTGGCGTGGCTTCCAGCGTTGCGCGTCGGTCATGCGCAGCAGCGAATAGCCGAGGTCGCGGTCCTTGCCGAGGATGTTGGTGTAGGTGTGGTGCGTCACGTTGTGCGAGTGCCGCCACTGCTCGCCGTCGCAGGCGATGTCCCACTCGAAGGTCTGCGAGTTCAGGGCCGGGTCACCCGTCCAGTCGTACTGGCCGTGCATCACGTTGTGGCCGACTTCCATGTTGTCGAGGATCTTCGCGCTGGCCAGCGCCATCACGCCCGCCGCCCAGCTCACCGTGCCGAGGCCGAAGTGCAGCAGCGCGCGGCCGGCCACTTCGCTCGCACGGCTTGCGCGGATCACCTTGCGGATGTGGTCCACGTCGGCCTGGCCGAGGCTGTTCATCACCTCGTCGCGGATCGCATTGACCTCGCGCTCGAAGGTGGCGACTTGTTCGCGCGTCAGCGCATGGGGTTGGGCGGTGATGCTCATCGGGGGCTCCGGGTTGGGCAGGAATTCAAAGGGCCAGCGACACGTCGGAGTGCGCGGCTGAGATGCACAGGCGGATCAGTTCGTTCGGCGCAGAAGACACCTCGCCGGTTTGCAGGTTCTCGACCGTGCCCTGCGTCTTCAGGCA
Organism: bacterium; assembly: GCA_031417295.1. Lineage (GTDB taxonomy): Bacteria > Pseudomonadota > Gammaproteobacteria > Burkholderiales > Burkholderiaceae_C > CAIKUF01. The sequence continues at coordinate 8,592 of JANOVJ010000089.1, forward strand.
TTGGCACGAGCGGCAGATGCCGATCCGGCAGCCGTGCTTCGGCGTCAGGCCGGCGCGTTCGGCCTGCACCAGCAGCGGCTCGGGGCCGCGGGTCATGAAGCCTGCGCCGCTGACGGCGAGCGACACCTTGACGGGTGCGCCGGGGGAAGAGGCCGGCCGCAGCGCCGGGGCGGTGAAGCGCTCGCTGTGAAGCGGCGCGGAGAAGGCTTCGTCTTCCCAGAAGCGGTGCACATCGTTCATCAGTTCGGCCGGGCCGCAGAGCCAGGTCTCGCGCTTGGCCACGTCAGGCACGGCCGAGCGCAGCATCGCCGGGCTGAAGCGGCCGGCGGTTTGCGTGAAGTGCAGCTTCAGTTGCAGCGCCGGGAAGGCGGAGGCAATGTCTTGCAGCGGCCGGGCGAAGATCAGCTCGGCCGGGCTCCGGCAGACGTGCAGGAACACCACGTCGCCGTCGTACTGGCGTGCCTGCAGATCGCGCAGCATCGCCATCACCGGCGTGATGCCGCTGCCCGCGCTCAGCAGCAGCATCTTGGCGGGCAGAGCTTGCGGCAAGACGAACTCGCCATCGGCCTGGCCGATCGTCAGCACCGCGCCGGCAGTGACCGTGCGATGCAGGTGCTGCGACACCATGCCCTCATCCTGTCGCTTGACCGTGATTGCCAGCCGGCGCGCGCCGGGGCGCGACGACAGGCTGTAGACGCGCTCGATCCGCCGGCCGTCGATCTCGACCCGCAGCCGCACGAACTGCCCGGCTTGCGCGCCGGCCCAGTGCGCGTTGGGTTGCAGCACGAAGGTCTTGGTCGAGGCGGTCTCGTCGATCACCTTGACGACACGCCCCCTGACTTCCGACAACGACAGCATCGGGTGCAGCCCGGCCAGCGCATCCTCGACCGCATCCAGGCGGACGATGGGCTCGACCCAGCGGTGCTGCAGGGCGGCTTTCAGCGGTGCCGTGAAGGCATGGACCCAGGGCGTGGCGACGGGGTTGGTTTGGGCAACAGACATCATCAAAGTGCTCGTGAGGTCGATCCGGTGGATCGGGTTGGAAGTATTGTGTACAACTGTACACTCAAAGTCAACGGCTGCGGCTGGCTTTAGAGTGGTGAGCCAAAAGCCGGTCACCCAGATGCGATGGACTCATTGCTTTTCAAAGGGAAGTAAGCGCGGTTCCTGGCCCCCGCAGTGCGGCGCTCGAAGGGCCTTGGGTTACGATACATGTGTACACCGCAATCGCCCGTTGCGGCTCCTGCCGCTGCCTCCACCGAAGGAGCCCCCATGCCGCCCGCACCGCCCGCCGCCAAACGCGAAGACGCCCTCACGCGCAGCGAGCGCAAGGACTTGACGCGCAACGCCCTGTTGCAGGCCGCGCTGCACCTCATCGGCGAAGGGCGCAGCTTCACCAGCCTCGGTATCCGCGAGATCGCGCGCGAGGTGGGCATCGTGCCGAACGCGTTCTACCGCCATTTTCGCAACACCGACGAGCTCGGGCTGGCGCTGGTCGAAGAGGTCGGCATCACGCTGCGGCGCTTGCTGCGCGAGGCGCGCCAGGTGGGCGTGGCCGAAAGCGAAATGGTGCGCCGCTCGGTGCAGGTGTATGAGCAGTACGTGAAGCAGAACCGGCTGCTGTTCCTGTTCATCTCCAGCGAGCGCGCCGGCGGCAGCCGCATCCTGCGGCTCGCGATCCGCAACGACGTGAGCCACTTCACGCACGAGATGGCGCAAGACTTTCGCCGTCTCGGTATGTACCGGGAGCTGTCGACGGCGAGCCTGCAGATGATCTGCGGGCTGATCGTCACCGCGATGCTGGCGGCCGCGCCGGAGATCCTCGACCTGCCGCCCGGGCAACCCTTGCTCGAAGCCGAGATGAGCGACAACTTCGTGCAGCAACTGCAGGTGGTGCTGCTCGGCGCCTCGGCCTGG
>JANOVJ010000090.1:0-4944 GCA_031417295.1 bacterium
GCCGCGAGCACGCGCATGAATGCGGTCGCCGCGCGCGAACGCTTCTTCGTGCTCTACGTCGAGCAGGACCGGCTGGCCAACCCACAGGGCTGCTGGAACTGGTTCGGCACCGATTCGCGCCGCGCCTATGGCGAGGCCGCGCTGATCGTCAACGCGCTCGACCAGGCCTGCCTGCTGTACCGGGTGGACCGCACGCGCGTGGCGGTGGCGGGCCTGTCGGCCGGCGCCAGCATGGCGGCGCTGCTGGCAACGCGCTATCCCGAACGCTTCAAGGCGGTGGCGATGCACTCGGGCGTTCCGCCGGGCACCGCGCATTCCACGCTGTCGGCGCTGGGCGCGATGCATGGCCACCGCGCCACCCGGCCCCTGCCGGCTGCGGCCACGGCACCAACAGCATTCCCGCCACTGCTCGTGATCCACGGCAGCGCCGACACGGTGGTCGCGCCCCGCAACGGCCTGGCGGCCGCCGAGGCCTGGGCAGCGGCGGCAGGCGCGCGGCCGGTGCCAGCCCGCGTCGTGCAGCGGGGCACGCGCTACCCGATGACGGTCACCGAGTTCAAGCACCGCGGCAGCGTCGCGGCGACGCGGGTTGAAGTGGCCGGCCTGGGCCATGCGTGGAGCGGCGCCGCCGCCGGGCAAGCGTTCAGCGACCCGCGCGGTCCCGATGCGTCACGCCTGGTCTGGGCCTTCGCGGCAAAGCAGTTTCGCGCGCAGGCCGGTGTGGCGGCTCAGACGAGCGCCGGGCCGCCCCAAGCCGGCTGATGCCTTGCAGGCCGCGCTGGGCCAGCGGCCCAGCCCATCGCCAGGCACGATCAGCCCTCAGGGCTGCTCATGTCCGGGCTCCGCCCCTGGCGGGCAGCGAACGAAGTGAGCTTGGGGTCGTCATCTCAGGCGAGCAGCGTGGCGTAGCTGTTCCGGTCGGCGGCGTAGCAAGTGCATGCGGCGGCTTCGAGCCCGCCACGGTTGAGCACCGTGATCTCCCCGCGCCGGTAGCCGATCAGGCCGGCGCTTTGCAGTGCGCCCGCCGCAGCGGTCACGCCGACGCGGCGGACGCCGAGCATGTAGGCCAGGAACTCCTGCGTCACCGTGAAATGGTCGGCGTCGGCGCGGTCCTGGCTCATCAGCAGCCAGCGCGCCAGGCGCGGGCCGATCTGGTGGAACCGCAGGCACGCCGCCGAGGTGGTGAGCTGGGCCATCAGCACGCAGAGGTAGCGGTTCAGCCCCCGTTGCAGCGCCGGGCTCTGCGCGAGTTGGCCGCGAAAGGCCGCACTGCCGATGCGCCAGGCCGTGCCCGGCCCCTGCACCAGCGCGTGCAGCGGCGTCGTCGCGACGCCGAGCACGAGCTGCGCTCCGAGCATGCCCTCGCGGCCGACCATGCCGACCTCGAGCCCCGGGCTGCCTTCGACCAGCGTCACCAGCGAGATGAAGCCCTGCGTCGGGAAGTAGGCATGGCGGGTCGCCGTGCCGGGCTCGCAAAGCACCTCGGACAACACCAGTTCGACCGGCTCGCACACCGCGAGCAGGCGTTTGCGGTCGGCGCGCGGAAGGCGCTCGATCAAATGGTTCAGGCCGATGGGCACGGGGACACTCCGGTGAGGGGCATGCCGCCGTTGGGCTGCATGGTCGAGCGTTCCTGCGCAAGGGGGGTGTCGGGCCGCCGGACGATTGGCCGGCACAGTATGAGCCGCATCCCTCTGGCGCTCTGTGCGACAGCACACAGAGTGTGCACGGCGGTTGCTCGAGAGAGCAAACCATCGCGTGCTGACCTGCCAGAAGGATGTTCACTGCCCGCAGGGTGCCGAGGTCGGCGTGTCCAGGCCACGCCGCGTTCCCCAGGCGCTGAGAAGGCGAGCCCGGAGCCCGCTAAGCCGCCAACGACAACGGCAACGGCAAACGCACCGTGAGCGGCGCCGCCAGCAAGCGCCGATGCTCCCTGCACGCCACCGCGTAGCACTCGCAACTGCGCGCCTCCAGCCCGGCCCGGTCAAGCACCTCGATCCGGCCCCGGCTGTAGCGGATGACGCCAGCGCGCTGCAGTTTCAGCGCCGCCGCCGTCACGCCCTCACGCCGCACGCCGAGCAAGCTGGCCACGGCTTCCTGCGTCATCGCGAGCTGGTCCGACGAGGAGCGGTCGAGCCCGAGCAGCAGGCGGCGGCAAAGCTGCTGGTCGATGGTGTGGAAGCGGTTGCAGGCCGCTGTTTGCACCACCTGGGCGATCAGCGCCTGGGTGTAGCGCAGCAGCATCTCCAGCACCGGACCGGCGCGGTGGACTTCTTCCATCACCGTCTTCGCCGGCAGCCGAAAACCGTGGCCGGCGGTCTGCACCACCGCCTCGCTCGGTGTGGCGTGGCCGCCCATGAAGAGCGAGATGCCGACCACGCCGTCGTTGCCCACCACCGCGAATTCGACCGACTCGCCGTCGCGCGTCATGTAGAGCAGCGAGACGATGGCCGTGGTCGGGAACGTCACGTAAGCCGGCGCGCTGCCGGGCTCGCACAGCACCTGGCCCTGGCTCAGGGCGACCGGCTGCAAATCTTGCTGCCAGCGCCGCCTGTCCGCTTCGGGCAAGGCGGCGAGAAGACCGTTCTGGCGCGGGTCGGCACGGTGAGGCAGGGTTTCGATCAATGGAGTGCTCGGTTCAAGGGTCGAGACCCATGATCCGAGCGCGAACCCGGCGCGGCAATCGGTGCGCGCCGGCTCTCGCTGTCGGCCCCGTCCTACGCGGGCGGCGGCTCGATCAGCTCGCCACCTGGTGCGGCAGCAGGCGGTCGTACTCCTTCTTCACCACCGCGTAGCACTCGCAACTGCGCGCCTCCAGCGCGTGCCGGTCGAGCACCGCGATGCGCCCGCGCGCGTAGCGGATCAGCCCCGCCGTCTGCAGCTTGAGGGCCGCCTCGGTCACGCCTTCACGGCGCACGCCGAGCATGTTGGCGATCAGCTCCTGCGTCATCACCAGTTCGCTGCCCTCCAGCCGGTCCAGGCTCAGCAGCAGCCAGCGGCAAAGTTGCTGGTCGAGCGAGTGATGGCGATTGCACACCGCCGTCTGCGCCATCTGCGTGATCAGGGCCTGGGTGTAGCGCAACAGCAGGTGCAGCACCGGGGCGCGGTTGAACTCGTCCTTGATCGTCTGCGCCGTCAGCCGAAAGCCCCGGCCGGCGCTTTGCACCACCGCCCGGCTCGACGTCGACTCGCCGCCCATGAACAGCGAGATGCCGACGATGCCCTCGTTGCCGACGACCGCGATCTCGGCCGAGGCGCCGTTTTCCATCACGTACAGCAGCGAGACGATGGCGGTGGTGGGGAAGTAGACGTGGCTGAGCGTGCCGCCAGCCTCGTAAAGCACCTGGCCGAGCGGCATCTCGACCGCTTCGAGTTGGGGCAGCCAGCGCTGCCACTCGGCGTCTGGCAGCGCGGCGAGAAGGTGGTTCCGGCGCGAAGCGGAGGGGTCGATCATGGCGGAACTCCGAGCGTTGGCGTGCCGATGATCGATACGACACAGATCAGCTCCCAGTATAGGCAATGGTGGCGATTTCGAATGTTCGGTAGCGAACCCAGGTGCCGGCGGCCGGGTTCGCAGGAAAGGGCTGCAAGCGCTTGGCCCGTCCGCTGGCAGCGCCGCTCCAGAGCAGCCTGCACTCTGGTCGTGGCCTGGATGACTTTCGCGACCGTGCTGGCGGCGTCGATCTGGCGCTTGAACCGCCGCCGCTGAGCGGGGCGACAACGTTCTGTGCCCGTCGTCGCGGTCGCAGTCGGGTCGCGCGGTCCTACACCAGGCCTTGCCGATCTCCTACATCGCGCGGCCGCAGGAGCACCTAGCCTTGTTGACACATCGGGTCCGCATTGCCGTCGGTACTGCGCTGACAAGATGACTTGGCATGGCCTTCCTCCGCCAGCTTCGTGCTGCGAGGCGGACGGCCGGTCGCATTGACCTTGACTGAACGACTCAGGAGTTCTCACCCATGAACAGCTTTTCAACCACCTTGATCTGCGCCTGCTTCGCGCTGGCCGCCGGCACCGCAGCGGCCCAGGACACGACGAAGAAGCCCGACACCCTGCCGCAGACCGGGATGATGAAGAAGGACATGACGATGCAGGAATGCAAGGACCACATGGCGATGATGAAGAAGGACGAAATGAACAAGGACGCGCCGAAGAAGGACGACGCCGCGATGAAGCAGCACGCGATGTGCAGCGACATGATGAAGAAGGACGGCATGACCGGCGAGCCGGCGAAGAAGTAAGCGCCTTTGCGCATTGCTTGCCATCGAGCCGACCGGCAGGCGCCGGCCGGCTCGGTTTCCTTGGGCGAGAACCGCCCTCCCTGCTTTCAAGCCGAGACGCTCCCATGCTGTACATCACCACCCCCGACAAGACCCAGCTCTACGTCAAGGACTGGGGCGCCGGCCGCCCGGTCATCATGCTTTCCGGTTGGCCGTTGTCGGCCGACAGTTGGGACGACCAGGCGATGGTGTTCGCCAACGCGGGCTACCGCGCCATTGCCTACGACAGGCGCGGCTTCGGCCGTTCCTCGCAGCCCTGGAGCGGCTACGACTACGACACCCTGGCCGACGACCTGGCCTGCGTGATCGAGCACACCGGCGCGCGCGACGCGGTGCTGATGGGCTTCTCGATGGGCGGCGGCGAAGTCGCGCGCTACATGTCGCGCCACGGCGGCAAGGCCGTGGCCAAGGCGGCCCTGATCGCTTCGGTCGTGCCGTTCATGCTGAAGGCCGAAGACAACCCCGCCGGCACCGAACAGGCCGTGTTCGACGAGATGGCCCAGGGCATCACGGAAGACCGGGCCAAGTTCTTCGCCGGGTTCTTCAAGACCTTCTTCGGCGTCGGCCTGATGGCGCACCCGGTGAGCGACGAGCTGCTGGCCTGGGCCCGCAACCAGGCGATGCAGGCCAGCCTGAAGGCGACGCTCGAATGCGCGAAGGCATT
>JANOVJ010000091.1:0-2792 GCA_031417295.1 bacterium
CCTTCAGCGTCTTCAGGTATTGCGCAACGAGCTCGACGATCTTCGGCGCGAGGCCCTCGGTGGGCTCGTCGATCATGATGAGGTCGGGGTCGCCCATCAAGGTGCGGCACAGCGTGAGCATCTGCTGTTCGCCGCCCGACATCACGCCGGCTTCGGTGTGCTGGCGCTCCTTCAGGCGCGGGAACATTTTGTACATGTCGTCGAAGGTCCAGCGCGGCTTCAGCTTGCCGCGCTTCTCGCCGAGCATCAGGTTCTGGTGCACCGTGAGCTTGGGAAAGATGTCGCGGTTCTCGGGCACATAGCCCACACCACGGTGGGCGATGTCGAACGCATGGTGACCGAGGATTTCCTGGCCCTTGAACTGCACCGAGCCTTCGCCATGGACGAGACCCATGATCGCCTTCACCGTGGTCGATCGGCCGGAGCCGTTGCGGCCGAGCAGGCTGACGATCTCGCCCTCGCCGACCTGCATGTCCACGCCGTGCAGGATGTGGCTCTTGCCGTAGAAGGCGTTCAGGCCTTTCAGTTGAAGCAATGTGGTCATGATGTCAGCGCGGGCTCAATGCCCGGCCTCCGCCACTTGCTGATCGGCCAGCACCGAACCGAGGTAAGCCTCTTGCACGCGCGCATTCGCACGCACGGCTTCGGGTTCGTCGAAGGCGATCACCTCGCCATACACCAGCACTGCGATCTTGTCGGCCAGGCCGAACACGACGCCCATGTCGTGCTCCACGGTCAGCAGCGTCTTGCCCTGGGTCACGTCGCGGATCAACTCGACAAAGCGCTTGGTCTCGCTCTTGCTCATGCCGGCGGTGGGCTCGTCGAGCAGCACCACGTTCGCGCCGCCGGCAATGGTTATGCCGATCTCGAGCGCGCGCTGTTCGGCGTAGGTCAGGTTCATCGCCAGCGTGTCGTGCTTGCTCTCGAGCTTGATCATCGCCATCAGTTCTTCAGCGCGCGCATTGGCGTCGTGCGTATTAGCCAGGAACTTCCAGAACGAATAGCGGTAGCCCAGCGACCACAGAACCGCACAGCGCAGGTTCTCGAACACCGACAGGCGCGTGAACAGGTTGCTCACCTGGAAGCTGCGTGCCAGGCCCATGCGGCTGATCTCGTACGGCTTCAGGCCGTCGATGCGCTGCCCGTTGAGCAGGATCTCGCCGCTGGTGGCGCCGAAGCGGCCGCTGATCAGGTTGAACAACGTCGACTTGCCGGCGCCGTTCGGGCCGATGATGGCGACCCGCTCGCCCGGCTTCACGGCGAGGTTCGTGCCGCGGATGATCTCGGTCTTGCCGAAGGACTTGCGCAGGTCCTTCAACTCGACGGCGTATTGCGGGCTGGCACTCACTGGACAACCCTCCGCACTGCGTGCTCCGGGATGAGCGCTTGGGAACGGCCCGGCGCGCTCATGCTGCCACCTTCACCGCGGAGGCTTGGGCGATCTCGGTCTGCACCTCGCTCCATCGCAGCGCGAAGCGCCGCCGGGCCAGCTCGAACAGGCCCGCACCCACGAGCAGCGCGGCCACGGCACCGCCCCAGCTCGCCATGCCCTGCACGTTGAGCGTGAGCCCCAGAAAATGAAGCTCCGGCCCCAGCGCCATGTTGAGCTGGATGTGATAGATCATCTCGATCAGCGCCGCCGCGCCGGCCAGCATGATCAGCCCGCTCGCGAACAACGCCACGTAAGAGGTGGCAAGCCGGCCGAGCTTGCCGTACTTGGCAACGCGAAGGTTCATCAACAGCAAGCCCGCGATGCCGCCCGGCGCATACATGACCATGAACATGAAGATCAGCCCGAGGTAGAGCAGCCATGCCTTGGTGAACTCGGACAGCAGCACGAAGGCCAGCACCATCAGGATCGCGCCGATGATGGGCCCGAAGAACACGGTCGCGCCGCCAAGAAAGGTGAACAGCAGGTAGGCGCCCGAACGGCCCGCGCCAACCACTTCGGCGGTGGCGATCTCGAAGTTCATCGCATACATACCGCCCGCCACGCCCGCAAAGAAGCCGGCGATGATGAACGCGATGTAGCGCACGCGTTGCATTTCATAGCCGATGAATTCGACCCGCTCGGGGTTGTCGCGCACCGCATTCAACATCCGCCCGAGTGGCGTACCGGTGAAGGCAAACATGGCGACCGTGCAGACAAAGGTGTAGATCGCGAGCAGGTAGTAAACCTGCGTCGCCGAGCCGTAGGTGATGCCCATCACCGGGCTGCCGACGACGCGGTTGGTGGTGACGCCGGCTTCGCCGCCGAAGAACTCGGGGATCATCAGCGACATCGCGAACACCAGCTCGCCGAGGCCGAGCGTGATCATCGCGAACGGCGTGCCGGCCTTCTTGGTGGTGACGAAACCCAGGATCACGGCGAAGAAGATGCCGGCCACGCCGCCGACCAGCGGGACGAGGCTGATCGGGATCGGCAAGCCGCCGCCGATGCTGTTCATCGCGTGCACCGCAACGAAGGTGCCCAGGCCGGTGTAGACGGCGTGCCCGAAGCTCAGCATGCCGCCCTGCCCGAGCAGCATGTTGTAGGACAGACAGGCGACGATGGCGATGCCGATCTGCGCCAGCATGCTGCGCGAGAACGGGCTGGTGAAGATGAGCGGCGCGACGATCAGGACCAGGGCGAACAGGCCCCAGGTGATGAGGCGGCCGCGGCTCAAGGTGCTGCGTTTCGAGACGGCCATGCCTTAGCCCTCCCGCGTGCCAAGCAGGCCCTTGGGCCGGAAGATCAGGATCAGCACCAGGAACAGGTACGGCAGGATCGGCGCCACTTGCGACACGGTGAG
>JANOVJ010000092.1:0-13734 GCA_031417295.1 bacterium
GGCCTCACCAGCCCCGAGCACGCCGTGGTGCTGGCCTACAGCAAGATCTGGCTCTACGACGGCCTGCTCGCCTCGCCGCTGCCCGACGATCCGTGGGTTGGGACCACTCTGCTGCGCTACTTCCCGCAAGCGCTGCAAGACCGTTTCGCGCCCACCATGGCGCGTCATCCGCTGAAGCGCGAGATCATCGCCACCTATGTGACGAACAGCATGGTCAACCGCGTCGGCAGCACCTTCGTGCACCGGCTGGTCGAGACCACCGGCGCGCGCACGCATGAAGTGGTGCGCGCCTACCTGATGAGCCGCGAGGTGTTCGGCCTGGTCCCGCTGTGGCAGGCGATCGAGGCGCTCGACAACCAAGTGCCCGACGAGGTGCAGTCGCGGATGCTGATCCACACCAGCGGCCAGCTCGAACGCGGCACCACCTGGTTCCTGCGCTCGCGCCGGCTCGGCGACGACATGGCGGCGACCATCGCCCACTACCGGCCCGGCGTCGAGGCGCTGTCGGCGCGGCTGCCCGAGTTGCAGGACGCCGATGAACGCGCCCGCGTCGATGCCGCCGTGGCCGGCTACGTGGCGGCCGGTGTGCCGACCGAACTCGCAGCCCGCGTCGTCACCTTCGACACGCTGCACGCGACGCTCGATATCGCTGAAGTCGCGAGCACCGCCAAGCAGCCGGTGGAGCTGGTGGCCGCGATCTACTTCGACGTGGCCAACCGTCTGGCGATGCCCTGGCTGCGCGACAAGATCGCCGCGCTGCCGGGCGACCAGCACTGGCGCATGCTCGCCAAGAGCGCGATGCTCGACGACCTGTCGGGCCTGCAGCGCGGCATCACCGCGGCGGTGCTGGAAGGCGCGCCAATCGGCAGCACGGCGGCATCGCTGGTCGGCCAGTGGCAGAAGAGCGGCGGGCGCGCGCTCGAACGCGCGGCGCAGTTGCTGGGCGAGTTGCGAGCCGTGCCGACGCCTGACGCGGCGATGTTGTCGGTCACGTTGCGGGAGCTGCGCGCACTGGGGTGAGGGCGAGGCTCGCGGCAGAGGCGCTCGGACCGGGTTCAGGCGCTGGCCCGCTCCAGGATCGGCATGACCCCGCGCAGCAGCCCCGGCCCGAACGGTCGCAGATCGATGCGCGGCCAGTCGTCGAGGATCCACTCGATGGTGTTGAGCCAGCGCGCCAGCAGCATCGCGTCGATCTGCCCCTCGGCGCCGGGCCAGAGCGGGCGCCCTTCGGCATAGCCTTCGAGCAGTTGCGCGCGCATCGCCGGGTAGCGGGCGCGGTGGTCGTGGTTGCCGGCGAGCGGGTGTTGCAGGTATTGCAGCGTCGAAGCGAAGTCCAGCGCGCGCCAGCCCCAGCCGCAGTCACTGAAGTCGATCGCGCCCGCCTCGCCACTTGCATAGACAAGGTTCCACGGGTGCAAGTCGCCGTGGATCAGGCCCCAGCTCTCGGGGCCGCGCGGCCAGGTCGCGATCTCCTCGATCAGCTGCTGTGCTGCACGCGACGCGGCCGCTTGCGCGCGACGCGGCCAGGCGCGGCTCGGCGGGCGCAGGTTGCGCGCCCAGGCGGCGAGGTCGGGGCCGTCTGCGGCGCGCGTGGCGGTGTCGTGTTGGCCGGCCACGGCCAGCCGGTCGGCGCTGGCGTGCAGGTGCGCAATCAGGCGGCCGGTCTGGCGCAGGTGCAGCGGCCGCAGGCCTCTGTCGAGGAAGCGCCCGCGCAGCCAGGTCAGCAGCACCGCGTGGCGGCCGTCGGGCCAGGTTTGGACCGCGCGGCCTTCACGGTCGCTGATCGGCCGCGGCACCGCCACGCCGTGCGCGGCCAGGTCAGTGAGCCAGGCCAGTTCGGTCTCGACCGGCGCCAGCGCCGGCTTCGTGTGCGGGTAGAGGCGCAGCGACAGCTCGGGCCCTTGCGTCGGCACGATGCGCAACACCGTGCAGTCGAGCGTGGCGACCGTGCGCCAGCGCGCGGCGCACAGGCCGTAACGGGCCAGCAGCGCCTCGACGAAACGCTCGGTCGTGTCAGCCCGTCGCATCCCCAGGCCGCTCGAACCGGCCGCTGCGCTCAGACGCGAACAGCGCGTCGATTGCGCGCGCGTTGGCCTGCGCGTCGTCGATGCCCGAAGCGTCGGGCTGCTGCTCGCGCACCGCGCGCGAGAACGCTTCGGCCAGCCGTTGGTACTGGTCGGCGGCCGGCACGGTGAACAGCGTCATGCCGCTGCCGTCGAGCGCGCCGTTGCGGTCGATCCAGTAGCGCGTGGCCGCGCCCTGCGGCGCGTTGAAGGGCACCTCGATCTCGATCCTTCCCTGCGTGCCGACCAACTGGATGCGCTGGTAACGCAGGCTCTGCGTCGAGACTGTGAACGCGAGCTGGCGCCCGCCGCCGAAGTCGAGCAGGCCGCTGGCGCTGCGGTCGGTGGCCATCAGCGGGTCGCGATCGACCAGCGCGATCACGCGCTCGGGTTCGCCCTCGAAGAACCAGCGCCCGGCCGCGATGGCGTAGCAGCCGATGTCGTACAGCGCGCCGCCGCCGATCTCGGCCTTGTTGCGGATGTTGTTCGGGTCGGCATTGAAGTAGCTGAACGGAATCTGGATGTAGCGCAGCTCGCCGATCTCGCCGTTGCGCACGCGCTCGCGCACTTCGAGCCACTGCGGATGGCAGCGGACCATGAAGGCCTCGCGGATGTGCACCTGGGTGGCGTACGGCCGCAGCACGTCCAACTCGGCGGCGTGGATCGCGAACGGCTTCTCGCACAGCACGTGCTTCCCGGCCTGCGCGGCGGCCAAGGTCAGCGGCACGTGCAGGTGGTTCGGCAGTGGGTTGTAGATGGCCTCGATCGTCGGGTCGGCCAGCAGCGCTTCGTAGGAGCCGTGGGCGGTGGCGATGCCGAGCTTCGCAGCCGCCGCTTCGGCCGCGGCCAGGCTGCGCGAGGCGATGGCCGCCACCTCCAGCAAGGCGCTCTTGCGCATCGCCGGAATGAACTTCTCGGTGCCGATCGCCGCGGTCGAGAGGATGCCCCAGCGGACCGGCTTCACGGGCTTGTGGGTCTCCGCGGTCGTGAGGGCAGGGCTTGCGTTCATGGTGCGCGCTCCGGGCCGGGGGTGGGGATAGGGGCAGCGGCGGACAGGTCCTGCACCAGTTTGCGAAAGGTCGCCGAATCGCGCAGCAGTTGTGCCGCTGCGGCGCGCAGCCGGTCCACCGATTCGGCGGAGAGGAAGAGCGAGGTCGGCAGGTTCAGCAGGTAGGCCCGCTCGGCCGCATCGGGCAGTGCGTCGAAGCTGACGTTGATGACCGAGAAGTCGATCGGCGGCACGTCGGTCGCGGCCGTCGGGTCGCCACCCAGGCGCTTTGCATCGACGGCGAGCGCGCGCTCCAACCGCCACTGTTTGACGATGTCTTCCAGCGCGTAGATGGCTTCCGAAGAGAAGCGGTCGATCGGCACGCTGACGGCCTGCATCAGCAGCTCGAACGCTGTCGGCGCCACTTCGCGCGCGTCGTAGTCAAGGTCCACCGCCGAGCGCGCGTTGACCACCACCACCGCCACCCGGCGCAGCTTCGCCCCCGTCACCTGGGCGCGAAAGCGCTCGCTCGCGGCCAGCTCCTGCAGGTCGCCGACGAAGGCGTACAGCGCCAGGTTGTCGGCCAGGCCGCCATCGACCAGGTGGAGGTAGGGCCGTTTCGCGCTGTCCTGGTAGCGGCTCAGGTCGCGCAGGCGCTGTTGCAGCCGGTTGCCGGGCCAGGGCGCGTCGGCGGCGCCGGCCAGCCACGGCGGCATGCGGTAGCCGCACTGGCCGGCGTAGTTGTTCAGCGTCACCGGCGACATCACGATCGGCACCGCGGACGACGCTGCCGCCGCACGGGCCAGCCGCATCGGGCTCATGTCGGAGCAGATGATGTCGAAGTTGGCCTGCGAGAACACCCACTCGGCGCCGGTCGAGACCGAGGTGGCGCTGACCAGCACGGTCGGGTTGGGCTTGCCGAGCAGGTCGCCGTAAGTTGCGCCGTGGAACAGGATTTCGTCGTAGTACTGCTCGGCCAGCTCCGAGCGGCCGAAGCCGGTCGACCAGGTGCTGGGCCAGGTGAGCGGGTTCAGCAGGCGCTTGATCAGCTCCGACTCGACATTGCGCTTGAGGAACTGCGCTTCGTAGTTCTCGAACAGCTTGTCGCCGTAGAGGCCGAACGAGAGCGCGGTGAAGCTGCCGCCGGACACGCCGGTCACGAGATCGACTTCGTTCAGCATCGTGTGCGCCGCGCCCGGCGCGCCCACCGGTGTGCGCCGCAGCTCTTCGAGCACGCCGTACGAGAACGCTGCCGCGCGCGTGCCGCCGCCGGAGAACACCAGCACGAACAGGGTGTCGGGGTCGTTGTCGGGCAGCGCCTGGCGGCGCGACCAGCGGTAGCCGGCGTCGCTATCGGCCTGCGCCAGCGGCGCGTTGACCGGCCGCAGCGCGCAGCCGGCGAGCAGCGTGGCCGCGACGGTAAAACCGGCCATGTGGCGCCAGAAGCGCCCGTGCGAGCGGGGGTGTCGGTGCGGGGCCAAAGGAGGGGTGATCGGGGGAGCGGTCGAGTCGGAACAGGCGCAAACTTTACTATCCGGCCTGGCGCGCGATCGAACCGCGATTGAGGGGTACATTGCGGCCTGTCAGTCCACTCCATCACCTTCACCCCCTTGCCTGAGGAGCCGCCCATGAAACTCAAGATCACGCTTCGTTACGCCGGATCGATCGCGCTGCTGGCCCTGGGCGCCTGCGCGCCGATGGCCCCGAGCACGCCGCAGGGCAAGATGACGTTCTTCGTCACCAGCGTCAACCCCGGCAAGGGTGCCGATCTCGGTGGCCTGACCGGCGCCGACGCGCACTGTCAGGCGCTGGCCAGCGCCGTCGGCGCGGGCAACCGCACCTGGCGCGCCTACCTGAGCACGACCAACGGCGGGCAACCGGCCGTGGCCGCGCGCGACCGCATCGGCAGCGGGCCGTGGCAGAACGTCAAGGGCGATGTGATCGCGATCAACGTCGAGAACCTGCACACCGACAACAAGCTGACCAAGGCCACCGCGCTGACCGAAAAGGGCGCGGTCGTCAACGGCCGCGGCGACACGCCGAACATGCACGACGTGCTCACCGGCTCGCAGCCCGACGGGCGCGGCATCGCCGGCAACGTCGACTCGACCTGCCGCAACTGGACCAGCAGCACCGACGGCGCGGCGATGCTCGGCCACAGCGACCGGACGGGGCTCGACGACAGCGTTCCCGCGAAGTCGTGGAACTCGTCGCACCAGTCGCGCGGCGGCTGCAGCATGGAAGCGCTCAAGGGCACGGGCGGGGCGGGGATGTTTTACTGCTTCGCAACGAATTGAGTTTGTAGCCGACCCTCACCCCCACCCTCTCCCGCAGGCGGGCGAGGGGGCAAGACGGACCGTGCAACTCCCTCTCCCGCGTGCGGGAGAGGGTAGCGGTGAGGGTCCGCGAGGCAGGCAAACTCACGTCCGCCGGTGCGCCAGCGCCGGCAGTTGTTTGCGCACTTCGGCGATGCGTGACGGGTCGAGTTCGGCGGTCACGACCCCCTCGCCCTCGGGCAGGCAGGCCAGCACCTCGCCCCACGGGCCGACGATCATGCTGTGGCCCCAGGTGCGGCGGCCGTTCCCGTGCAGCCCGCCTTGCGCCGGTGCGATCACATAGGCCTGATTCTCCACCGCGCGGGCGCGCAGCAGCAGTTCCCAGTGCGCCTCGCCGGTGGTGTGGGTGAAGGCCGAGGGCACGGCGAGCAGATCGCACGGCGCCTTCAAGCCGAGCGCACGGTACAGCTCCGGGAAGCGCAGGTCGTAGCAGACGCTGAGGCCGACGCGCAGCCTTTCGTGGCTGGCGCCCGCAGCGGGCGGAACGTCGAACGCCACGGCCTCGCTGCCGGCCTGCAGCACGCGCGCCTCGTCGTAGCGCTCGCGGCCGTTGTCGAAACCGAACAGGTGCATCTTGTCGTAGCGCGCCGCCAGCGTGCCGTCGGGCGCATAGACGCAGCAAGCGTTGCGCACATGCTCGGCGTCGCCCTCGATGCGCATCGGCAGCGTTCCACCGATCAGCCACAACCCATGCGCTTGCGCCGCCGCCGCCAGCATCTGCTGGATCGGCCCGTCGCCGGGGTGTTCGGCGACGCTGAGCTTGTCGCGGTCGCTGCGCCCGAGAAGGCAGAAGTACTCGGGCAGTGCGACGAGCTGCGCGCCGCCCGCCGCGGCTTGTGCGACCAGTTGCCGCGCTGCGGCCAGGTTGCGCGCCACGTCGGGGGTGGAGACCATCTGTACGGCGGCGATCTTCATTCGGTGCGTCCTTGAAAGAGGGGCTTCACGGCGCGATCGCCGGTGCTGAAGCTGTTGCCGCTGCCGCTGCCGCCAATCCATGGTTCGGCAGCCACCGACGGGGCTGGCGCCCGCGCGGCCCGCGCTGCGGGCGCCGGTGCGCGATGTGCGGCAGAATCGCTCTGAGCAAAGTCAGCCGGGCCAGCAGCCACTGGCCGAAGGCCGCAACAATCGGCCAGGCCCCGAGCCGCGCCAGCGCTGTTGTAACGCGCCAGCGGTGTGCGGCGGGTGGAGCGGGTAGGGCGGGAACGGGAGGCGGGATGGTCGACATGAAAGGTCGGGGAGGGCGCTGCAGCCGGGCCTCGGGTGAAGGCGCCCCCGAGGCGCGCCCCGAGCCAATCTAGCACGTCGCCACGGCATGGGATCACCGACGGTTCAGACCGAAAGCAACGCCGCAAGCGCCGGGCACAGCCGCTTCGTGCAGCGCATCCGGCGCCGCTACGCCGCCGAGCTGCTCGGTGTGCCGGCCGGGCTGCCCGACTTCGCCGCCATCGTCGCCCTGGTTGAAGCGCTGCGGGCCGGCGGGCGCACGCTGGCCCAGGCGCTGCGCGTGGCGCGCCACCTGGTGCTGGAGCGGCTGGCTGTGCTCGACGTGGAGCAGGGAGCGGCGATGCCCGCCATCACCGGCGCGATGACGGCGCTGGCCGAGGCCACGCTCGACCTTGCGCTCGGCCACGCCCGCGCCGAGCTGGATTTGCGCTACGGCGCGCCGATGAACGAGGCCGGCGAGCGGATCGACTTCTGGGTCGTCGGCATGGGCAAGCTCGGCGCCCGCGAGCTGAACGTTTCGTCCGACATCGACCTCGTCTACGTTTATGAGGAAGACGGCCACACCGCCGGCCCGCAGTGCATCAGCGCGCACGAATACTTTTGCAATCTGGCGCGCAGCCTGTACACGCTGATCGGCGAGACCACCGACGACGGCTGCGTGTTCCGGGTCGACCTGGCGCTGCGGCCGAACGGCAACTCCGGCCCGGCGGCGGTGAGCATGGCGATGCTCGAAGAATATTTCATGGTCCAGGGCCGCGAGTGGGAGCGTTTCGCCTGGCTGAAGAGCCGCGTCGTCGCGCCGCGCGAGAGCGTGGCCAACGGCCGCGCGCTGGCCTTGCGCAGCACGGTGACCTCGTTCGTCTATCGCAAGTACCTCGACTACGGCGTGTTCGAAGGCCTGCGCCAGTTGCACCGCAAGGTGCGCGACGAAGCCCAGCGCCGCGCGGCCGGCCGGCCGGAGCGGGCGAACGATGTGAAGCTCTCGCGCGGCGGCATCCGCGAGATCGAGTTCATCGTGCAGTTGCTGCTGGTGGTGCGCGGCGGCCAGTTCCCCGAGATCCGCACCCGCTCGACGCTGAAGGCACTCGACAAGCTCGCCGCCGGCGGCCTGATGAAGCCGGCCAGCGCGGCCCGGCTGGCCGAGGCGTATACCTTCTTGCGCCGGGTCGAGCACCGCATCCAGTACCTCGACGACCAGCAGACGCACACCCTCCCGGCAGGCGACGCCGACCTGGCCTGGATCGCTGCCAGCCTCGGCCTGGCCTGCGACGCGACGGCCTGCGAGTTGCTCGACAAACTCGGCGAGACGCGCGAGTTCGTCGCGACCGAGTTCGACGCGCTGCTGCACGACGGCCGCGCGCCGTCACCCACGGCCAATGGCGACGCCGGCAAGGCCTGTCGCGGCCGCGGCTGCGGCTCGGTGCCGCTGGCGGTGGACAGCGAAATCTTCCTGGCCCAGTTGCCGCCCGCGCTGGCCGAGCGGGTGCGGCCGTGGTGCGAAAAGCCACTGGTGCAGCACCTGCGCGACGAGAGCAAGCTGCGCCTGGCGCGCCTGATCAACGGCGCCGCGCAGGCGGTCAACGAAGACGCCTGCACGCTCGACGCGGCGCTGCGCTTCATCGACTGGCTGGAGCCGCTGCTGCGGCGCGAAAGCTATCTCGCGCTGCTGGTCGAGCGGCCCGAGGTGCTGCGCCGGCTGTTGCGCCTGCTCGGCCTGGCGCGCTGGCCGATGCGCTACCTGATGCGCCACCCCGGCGTGATCGACGAGCTTGCCGACGAGCGGCTGCTGCACAGCCGCTTCGACGGCAAAGCCTACATCGGCGAACTCGACGAGCGCCACGACGCGTGGCAGCGTTCGGGCCAGGCCGACGAGGAGTCGCTGCTCGACACGCTGCGCCGGGCGCATCATGCGGAAGTGTTCCGCACGTTGGTGCGCGACGTGGAGGGCCACATCACGGTCGAGCAGGTGGCCGACGATCTGTCGGCGCTGGCCGATGCGACGCTGCAATGCGCCATCGCCTGGGCCTGGAAGCACCTGAAGCAGGCGCATCGGCCGCAGCCGGAGTTCGGCGTCATCGCCTACGGCAAGCTTGGCGGCAAGGAGCTGGGCTACGGCAGCGACCTCGACGTGGTGTTCGTCTACGACGACGCCGACGAGGCCGACGCCGATCAGGCGGCCGAGGTCTATGGCGCGTTCGTGCGCAAGCTGATCACCTGGCTGACGCTGCGCACCGCAGCGGGCGAGCTGTTCGACATCGACACCGCGCTGCGACCGAACGGCAACTCGGGCTTGCTCGTGACCTCGATGACCTCGTTCGAGCGCTACCAGAACGGCCGCGGCAGCAACACCGCCTGGGCTTGGGAGCACCAGGCGCTGACGCGGGCGCGCTTTTGCGCCGGCTGGGCGCCGCTCGGCCCGCGCTTCGATGCCGCGCGCTGCGCCGTTCTCACTGCGCCGCGCGCCGCCGAGGCGCTGCGAGCGGAGGTGCAGACGATGCGCCAGAAGGTGCGCGCGGCGCATCCGGTGCGGGCCGGGCTGTTCGACGTCAAGCACAGCGTCGGCGGGATGATGGATGCCGAGTTTGCAGTGCAGTACCTGGTGCTGACGCAGAGCGCGGCGCAGCGGGAGCTGACGGTCAACGCCGGAAACATTGCGCTCCTGCAGCGCGCCGAGGGTTGCGGGCTGCTGCCGCCGGGCGCGGGCGTTGCCGCGGCCGACGCCTACCGCGAACTGCGCCGGGCCCAGCACCGGGCACGCCTTGACGAGCAGCCGACGCAGCTCGCGCCGGAGGCTTGTGCCGCGCCGCGCGAAGCGGTGCTGGCACTGTGGCGAGCCGTGTTCGGTGCGGCGGCTTGATGCGCGCGCGCCCGCCGTGATCGGCGCGGCGGCGTGAGCGGGGCGCTGCGTTGACCGCTGCGCCGTGGCGCAGGCCGGGCTGGGCCTGGTGCGCCGTGGCCGTGCTGCTCGCGCTCGGCAGTGCGCTCGCGCGCGGCCGGCCGAACGCGGGCATCGACTGGCAGCCCGGCCTGTGGCCGAACGAGCCCTGGCGTGCCTTCAGCGCCGTGTTCGTTCACTACAGCACGCTGCACCTGCTGGGCAACGCCGCCGGGCTGGCGCTCGTGGCGGCGCTGGGCGCGGTGGCCCGCGTGCCGGGAAGGGTGGCGCTGGCCTGGCTCGCGGCCTGGCCGCTGACGCAGGTCGGCCTGCTGGTGCAGCCGGCGCTGGCGCACTACGGTGGCCTGTCGGGCGTGGTCCATGCGGGGCTCGCGATCGTCTGCGTGCACCTGTTGTTCGTGGGCCATCGCTGGCTGGGCGGCGCGGTTTTCGCGATGCTGCTGGCCAAGGTCGTGAGCGAGTCTCCCTGGGCTTCGCCGCTGCGCTATCCGCCCGGCTGGGACATTGCGGTCGCGCCTCTGGCGCACGCCACCGGGCTGTTCGCCGGAACGGCTTGCGCGCTGATCGGCGAGGCGCTGGCGCGACCGGGCCGAGCCCGCTCCTGATCCGCGGCGCCCGTCGGGCCGGGGCACGGGAACGCACCCCTAAAATGCAGCTCTGCATTTCCCACCTGCCTGGAGTTACATGGCCACGACCGACACCTCCCTGATGGCCAACGCCATCCGTGCCCTGGCCATGGACGCCGTCCAGCAAGCCAACTCCGGCCACCCCGGGGCGCCGATGGGCATGGCCGATATCGCGGTCGCGCTGTGGGGGCACCACCTGCGCCACAACCCGGCGCATCCGCAGTGGGCCAACCGCGACCGCTTCGTGCTCTCGAACGGCCACGGCTCGATGCTGATCTACGCGCTGCTGCACCTGACGGGCTACGATCTGCCGATGAGCGAGCTGCGCAACTTTCGCCAGCTGCACAGCAAGACCGCCGGCCACCCCGAGGTGGGCGTCACGCCCGGCGTCGAAACCACGACCGGCCCGCTCGGCCAGGGCCTCAGCAACGCGGTCGGCATGGCGCTGGCCGAGAAGCTGCTGGCCAAGGAATTCAACCGCGATGGCCACGCCATCGTCGACCACCACACCTACGTCTTCCTCGGCGACGGCTGCCTGATGGAAGGCATCAGCCACGAGGCTTGCGCGCTGGCGGGGGCGTGGAAGTTGTCCAAGCTGATCGCGTTCTACGACGACAACGGGATCTCGATCGACGGCAAGGTCGCGCCCTGGTTCATCGACAACACGCCCAAGCGCTTCGAGGCCTACGGCTGGAACGTGATCGCCGCGGTCGATGGCCACGATGTGGCGGCGGTCGATGCGGCCATCGCCGCTGCGCACCGGGCCGAGAAGCCGACGCTGATCTGCTGCAAGACCGTCATCGGCAAGGGCTCGCCCAACCGCGGCGGCACCGCCAAGGCGCACGGCGAGGCGCTCGGCGCCGAAGAAATCCGCCTCACGCGCGAGGCGCTGGGCTGGACGAGCGAGCCGTTCGTGATCCCCGAGCCGGTGTACGAACTCTGGGATGCCCGCGCCAAGGGGCTGGAAGCGGAAACGCAGTGGGTCGAGGCCTTCGAGGCCTATGGCAAGGCCTACCCCGAGCTCGCCCTCGAACTGCTGCGCCGGATGGAGGGCGAACTGCCCGTGGGCTGGACGCAGGCGGTGGTGGACGCCGCCATCGACGCGCACAAGAAAGCCGAGACCGTGGCCAGCCGCAAGGCCAGCCAGTTGGCGCTCGAAGCCTTCACCAAGACCTTGCCCGAACTGCTGGGCGGCAGCGCCGACCTGACCGGCTCGAACCTGACCAACACGGCGAGCACCTCGCCGCTGCGCTTCGCCGAAGACGGCAGCAGCAACGGCGGCCGCCACATCAACTACGGCGTGCGCGAGTTCGGCATGGCGGCGATCATGAACGGCGTCGCGCTGCACGGCGGCTTCATTCCGTATGGCGGCACCTTCCTGACCTTCAGCGACTACAGCCGCAACGCGATCCGCATGGCGGCGCTGATGAAGAAGCGGGTGATCCATGTCTTCACGCACGACAGCATCGGCCTCGGCGAAGACGGGCCGACGCACCAGAGCATCGAGCACGCGGCCTCGCTGCGGCTGATTCCGGGGCTCGATGTCTGGCGGCCGGGCGACACGGCCGAGACGGTGGTGGCCTGGGCCTGCGCGATCGAAAGCAAGACCCGCCCGAGCGCGCTGCTGCTGAGCCGGCAGAACCTGCCGTATGCGCCGAAGAGCGGGCTCGACAACATCGCCAAGGGCGCCTACGTACTGGCCGAACCGGCGGAAGTGGGCCTGCGCAAGAAGGCCCGCGCGGTGATCATCGCCACCGGTTCGGAAGTGCAATTGGCGCTGCATGCCCAACAACTTTTGGCTGCGGACGGCATTGCGGTGCGCGTGGTCAGCATGCCTTCGACGTCTGTCTTCGACCGCCAGAGCAAGGCCTACCAGACCGAGGTGCTGCCGGCCGGCCTGCCGCGCATTGCGGTGGAGATGGGCGTGACCGACGGCTGGTGGAAGTACGGCTGCGCGGCGGTGGTGGGCATCGACACCTACGGCGAGTCGGCCCCCGCGCCCGAGTTGTTCAAGCACTTCGGCTTCACCGCGCAGAACGTGGCCGACACGGTTCGCAAGGTACTCGGTGGCGCCTGAGGCGTTGCCTTCAGTGGTGCCCGCGCGCTGGCGTGGGCTGATGGTTGCCTTGGTGGCCCTTGTGCCCTGGGCTTGTTGGGGCCAGGCCAGTCAAGCGGCGCCTGCTTCCGAAGCCCTCGATCGGTCGTTGCTGTGCGGGCAGCCGCCGTCCGAGCAGACGAAGGTTCTGGCGTTTCCCGTTGCGGAGCCCATGCCTCCCCACGGCGTTGTGGTTCGGGTGCAGATGGCGTTTGCAGACCTGTCGGGCGAACCCGCGGTTCAGGTCGTCTACAACTCGGGCAGCCGGGCCTTTGCCGACGTGGTGGTTGCGAGCGTCAAAGCGTATCGGCTCGGTTGTTTGACGGGCGAAAAGGCGCCGAGCAGTTTCGCCAGGGAGTACCAGTTCGTCCCGGGCGAAATTCCCAAGGTTGTGACCGGGGCCTTCGTCAGGCTCAAGGCACGGGAACAATCGGCTGCCGAGTGCTTGAAGGGCGGGGAGAAGCCACCTTGGCCACCATTGCCATCGCCATCGCCATCGGCGGCTTTCGCAAAAGCCGATCGGTTGGAGCCTGGCTACGTCATCGTCAGGTTGACTTTCAGCCGCCCCGATGAGCCGCCGTCAACTGAAGTGCTGTTCAGCGGTAGCGGCCGAAGGTTCGAGGCCACTGTTCGCGCGCACGTGAATGGTTATCGCCTTCCCTGCCACGATCCGGCAGGCAAACCGCTGGTCGCTACCCAAGTCTTCCACTATGTGTACGAAGGCGAACAAACCATCGCCAGTCCGATCTCGTTGCAGCAGTGGCTCAGCGTTGCCGACAACGTGACCGCTCGGCGCGTCCGGTTCGACTTCACAACCATGAGCTGCCCATTCGATGTGCGCCTGACCTATCTTCAGCCCTACATGCCGAGCTCCGTTGAAGATCAGACGCGAAGCGACCCCAACAAGCAAGCGTTCGCTGACTGGCTCGGAGGCCTGACGATCAAGCCGGCTCTGAGTGCTGGCAACAAGCTCATCGGCCGCTTGTTCAACGTCTCGGTCCCCTGCCTCGTGCTCGACCTGAGCTGAGCCGCCTCATTGCCCCTTTCGCAACCCCAGGAGAATTCCCATGACGATCAGAATTGGCATCAACGGCTTCGGCCGCATCGGGCGGATGGTGTTCCGCGCCGCGACCAAGCATTTCGCGGACGACATCGAGATCGTCGCCATCAACGACCTGCTGGAGCCCGACTACCTGGCCTACATGCTGCGCTACGACTCGGTACACGGTCGCTTCGACGGCGACATCGCGGTCGATGGCAACACCCTCGTCGTCAACGGCAAGCGGATCCGCCTGACGGCCGTGAAAGACCCGGCCGCGCTGGCCTGGGGCGACGTGGGCGTCGATGTGGTGGTCGAATCGACGGGTCTGTTCCTCACGCTCGACACGGCCGACAAGCACCTTGTCGCCGGAGCCAAGAAGGTCATCATGTCGGCGCCGAGCAAGGACGACACGCCGATGTTCGTCTACGGCGTGAACCACACGAAGTACGCGGGCGAAACCATCG
>JANOVJ010000093.1:0-5080 GCA_031417295.1 bacterium
GGCGACATCGGGCACGCCATCCAGACGTTTTCAGAAAACGCCGGCTTCTCGGTGGTACGCGAGTTCTGCGGCCACGGCGTCGGCGCGCGCTTTCACGAAGAACCGCAGGTGCTGCACTACGGGCGACCGCACACGCTCGAGGAACTTGTCCCGGGCATGATCTTCACCATCGAGCCCATGATCAACGCCGGCAAGCGCGACATCAAGGAAGACCGCAAGGGCAACCGGCCGTATGACGGCTGGACCATCGTCACCCGCGACCGGTCGCTCTCGGCGCAGTGGGAACACACCGTGCTGGTCACGCAGACGGGCTATGAGGTGCTGACAGTCTCCGCAGGCAGCCCCCCTGCGCCGGCCTTCGCCCCGGCCGGTTACGGCACGCCTGCCCTTGCTGCGCCGGTGGCCGAAGCGGCCGTGGCCCTGACGAGCGGCTGACGCCCATGCCGGTCCTGCCGCTGGCCGGCGCACCCGGGCCAGGCAGTCTGGCGGCGCAGCGCGCCGACTTCCGTGACGGCAAGGCCGCACTGCTGGCGCAGTTTCGCGACACGCGGGCGACCGCCACGGCGGCCACCCGGCTGCTGCGTGGCCTGGCACGCCGCGTCGACGCAGCGCTCACCACGCTGTGGGACCACGCCGCCATGCCCTCAGGCGCGGCGTTGGTGGCAGTGGGCGGTTACGGGCGAGGTGAGTTGTTCCCGCACTCCGATGTCGACGTGCTGGTGCTGCTGCCCGAGGACGCGCTGAACGCCGACGGCAGCCCGGTGCAGGCGCTGCACGCCGTCATCGGCGGGTTTCTCACGGCCTGCTGGGACATCGGGCTGGAGGTCGGCTCGTCGGTGCGCAGCGTGCAGGACTGCCTGGCCGAGTCGGCGCGCGACGTCACGGTGCAGACCGCCTTGCTCGAGTCGCGTTGGATCTGCGGAGCACGGCGGCTGTATGCGCAGTTCGCTGAAAGCCAGAACGCAGCGATGGACGCCCGCGCGTTCCTGCGCGCCAAGACCCTGGAAATGCACCAGCGCCATGTCAAGTACGAAGGCACGCCCTACGCGCTGGAGCCGAATTGCAAGGAAAGCCCTGGCGGGCTGCGCGATCTGCAGGTGGTGATCTGGGTGGCGCGTGCCGCCGGCCTGGGCCGCACCTGGCGCGAACTGGCCGCCAAGGGGCTGATCACGGCCTTCGAGGCCAGCCAGCTCGTCAAGCACGAAGGCACGCTCAAACTGGTGCGCGCGCGGCTGCACATGGTGGCCGGGCGGCGCGAGGACCGGCTGGTGTTCGACCTGCAGACCGCCGTTGCCGAGAGCTTCGGCTACCAGGCCACGAAGGCCGTGGTCAACGGCCAGCGCAGTTCAGAGGTGCTGATGCACCGCTACTACTGGGCGGCCAAGGCGGTGACGCAGCTCAACCAGATCCTGATGCTGAACATCGAAGAGCGCGTGAACGGCTCCGAGGCCACGCCGATGCGCCCGATCACGGCACGCTTCCTCGACCGCGCCGGCATGCTGGAAGTGGCGCGCGACGACCTCTACCTGGAAAACCCGCACGCCATCCTTGAGACCTTCCTGGTCTTCGCGCAGACCCCCGGCCTGTCCGGCCTGTCGGCCCGCACGCTGCGGGCGCTGTACAACGCCCGCACGGTGATGGACGCGCGCTTTCGCCGCGACCCCATCAACCACGAGCTGTTCATGGACATCCTGCGCCAGCCGCGCGGCATCACCCACGCACTGCGGTCGATGAATCAGACCAGCGTGCTGGGGCGCTACCTGTGGGTGTTCAGACGCATCGTCGGGCGCATGCAGCACGACCTGTTCCACGTCTACACCGTGGACCAGCACATCTTGATGGTGGTGCGCAACATGCGCCGCTTCTTCATCCCCGAGCACGCGCACGAGTACCCCTTTTGCGCGCAGCTGGCTTCGCAGTGGGACGAACCCTGGCTGCTGTACGTCGCCGCGATCTTCCACGACGTGGCCAAGGGCCGCGGTGGCGACCATTCCGAACTCGGCGCCACCGAGGCCCGGCGCTTCTGCCGCGACCATGGCCTGCCTCGCCAGGATTCGCAGCTGATCGAGTTCCTGGTGCTGCACCACCTGACCATGAGCCGCGTCGCGCAGAAGGAGGACCTGTCCGACCCCTCGGTGGTGAACCAGTTCGCGCGGCTGGTGGGCAGCCCGCGGCGGTTGACCGCGCTGTACCTGCTGACCGTGGCCGACATCCGCGGTACCAGCCCCAAGGTGTGGAACGCCTGGAAGGGCAAGCTGCTGGAAGACCTGTACCGGCTGACGCTGCGCGCACTCGGCGGCGCGCAACCCAACCTGGACGCCGAGATCGAGGCCCGCAAGCTCGACGCGCGGAACAACCTGGCGCTGCACTCGGCGCTGCCCGGCACCGAAGAGCCGCTCTGGAAGACGCTGGAGGTCAGCTACTTCGCGCGCCACGACGCTGGCGACATCGCCTGGCACACCCGCTCGCTGCACGCCTTCGTCGAGACCCCTGTGCCGATCGTTCGCGCGCGAATCTCGCCGCTGGGCGAAGGCCTGCAGGTGCTCGTCTACGCGCCGGACCAGCCCGACCTGTTCGCGCGCATCTGCGGTTATTTCGACAGCGCCGGCTTCAACATTCTCGATGCCAAGGTGCACACCACGCGCAGCGGGTATGCGCTCGACACGTTCCAGGTCAACAGCCCGCAGTTCGAGGACAACTACCGCGACCTGATCTCGTATGTCGAGACCCAGCTCGCGCTCGCGCTCGCGGCGGCGGGCCCTTTGCCGGAGCCGAGCCGCGGCCGCATCTCGCGGCGCGTGAAGTCGTTTCCGATCACGCCGCGTGTCACGCTGCGGCCTGACGAGCGCGCGCAGCACTGGCTGCTCGGTGTCTCGGCCAGCGACCGCTCGGGCCTGCTGTTTTCGATCGCGCGCGTGCTCGCGCACCACCACATCAACCTGCAGCTGGCGAAGATCACCACGCTCGGCGAGCGTGTCGAAGACACCTTCCTGATCGACGGGCCGGCCTTGCAGCAGAACAAGATGCAGTTGCAGATCGAGACCGAACTGCTCGATGCTGTCGCCTGACGTGCATGCCTCCCGATGCTGCTGAAGATCACCGCCACCGAGGCGCTGACCCAGCTCGACCAGTTCAGCGCCGTGATCGACGCGCGCTCCGAGAGCGAGTTCGCGCTCGATGGTTTGCCGGGCGCGTTGAACTGGCCGGTGCTCACCGATGCCGAGCGCATCGTCGTCGGCACCGAGTACGCGCAGGTCGCGCCCTTCACCGCGAAGAAGCGCGGCGCGGCGCTGGTGGCGCGCAACATCGCGATGCACATCGAGCGCGAGGTGATGCCGCTTGCGAAAGACTGGAAACCGCTCGTCTACTGCTGGCGCGGCGGCACGCGCAGCGGCTCGCTCGCGCTGGTGCTCGACCAGATCGGCTTTCGGGTGCACGTGCTCGAAGGCGGCTACCGCGAATACCGGCGTGCCGTGATCGCAGCACTCGAAGAACTGCCGGCGACTCTCCATTTCCGCGTGATCTGCGGCACCACCGGCTCGGGCAAGAGCCGCTTGCTGCAGGTGCTGCGCGCCCGTGGCGCGCAGGTGCTCGACCTGGAGGCGCTGGCCAACCACCGCGGTTCGGTGCTCGGGCTGGTGCCGGGCAGCGTGCAACCGGGACAGAAGAAGTTCGAGTCGCAGGTGTGGGACACGTTGCGTGGCTTCGACGCTTCGCGCTCGGTGTTCGTCGAGAGCGAAAGCAAGAAGGTCGGTGATCTGCGCGTGCCCTTGCGGCTGGTCGAGCGCATGCGGCAATCGCCGTGCATTCGCCTCGAATTGCCACTCGACGCGCGGGTGCGCTTGTTGATCGACGAATATCACTTCTTCGTCAAGGACACGGTTGCGTTCTGCGGCCGGCTCGACGCCTTGCGCCACTCGCGCGGCCACGAGGTGGTGAACGGCTGGCAGGAAGCGGCCCGCGCCGGGCGCACGGCCGAGGTCGTGCAGGACCTGCTCGTCTCGCACTACGACCCGAACTACATCCAGTCGATGAAACGCAACTTCAGCGGCGTGTCGGCACTGCACGCCGACTTGGCCTGGGACGGCAACGTTGCCTCGCTCGAAGCAGCCGCAGCGCTCGCCATCGCCGCCGGGTGAGCCCGGAAGAATCGTTGGAAGTATTTCTGATATCGACCGGCGTCGTCGCCCTCGGCGAAATGGGCGACAAGACCCAGCTGCTGGCGATGCTGCTGGCGATCAAGTTCCGCAAACCGGTGCCGATCATTCTCGGCATCTTGCTCGCGACCTTGTTGAACCATGCGACCGCCGGCCTGCTCGGCGCCTGGGTCGCGCGCGTGCTCGGCCCCGACGTGCTGCGCTGGGTCATCGGCAGCTCGTTCATCGCGATGGCGGCGTGGATGCTCGTGCCCGACAAGATCGACGAAGAAGCGGCGAAGCCTTCGCGCTTCGGTGCGTTCGGCACCACGCTGATCGCATTCTTTCTCGCCGAGATGGGCGACAAGACGCAGATCGCGACCGTCGCGCTCGCCGCGCGCTACCCCGACCTGGTGGCGGTGGTGGCCGGCACCACGCTCGGCATGCTGATCGCCGACGTGCCGGCGGTGTTCGTCGGCGAGAAGCTCGCGAAGAAGGTACCGATGCGGCTGGTGCACGCCATCGCGGCAGCGGTCTTCGCTCTGCTGGGCGTGCTGACGCTGTTGAACGTCGGCAAGTTGTTCTGACCCGCAGCGCGGGTCAGAACAAGCGATCACCCCATATGCAGACCACCGTTGACCGAGAAATCAGCCCCGGTCGCAAAGCCTGACTCGTCGGAAGCCACCCACGCCACCATTGACGCGATGTCGTCCGGCGTGCCCAGGCGTTTGACCGGGATGCCGGCGATGATCTTGTCGAGCACGTCTTGCAGGATCGCCTTGACCATGTCGGTCGCGATGTAGCCCGGGCTCACGGTGTTGACCGTCACGCCCTTGTTGGCCACCTCTTGCGCCAGCGCCATCGTGAAGCCGTGCATGCCGGCCTTCGCGGCGGAATAGTTGGTCTGGCCGAACTGGCCCTTCTCGCCGTTGACCGAAGAGATG
>JANOVJ010000094.1:0-9188 GCA_031417295.1 bacterium
GCGCTCTGGAGCAGCACCGGGGTGCAACTTGCCAGCGCGACGTTCACCGATGAATCGGCGACTGGCTGGCAACAGGTTTCCTTCGCCGCGCCAGTGCCGATCGTCGCCAACACGGTCTATGTCGCGTCCTACCTCGCGCCGAAGGGCGGGTACTCGCTCAACGACGCCTACTTCGCAACCGTCGGCGCCGACACCCCACCGCTGCGCGCCTTGAAGTCGAGCGGCAACGGCGGCAATGGTGTCTATGCCTATGGCAGCACCGCGACCTTCCCGACCGCGACCTACCAGAACCGGAACTACTGGGTCGACGTGATGTTCGTCCCGGTCCTGCCGCCGCCGATCGTTGGCACGATCTGGCCGGCTTCCGCGGTGCCCACCGTGGCGAGCGTGAACGCCACCGGCGCAGTCAACCTGGGCGTGAAGTTCAAGTCCGACCTCGACGGCTTCATCACCGGCGTGCGCTTCTACAAGGGCGCCGCCAACACGGGAACCCATGTCGGAACGCTCTGGAGCGATACCGGCGAGCCACTGGCCAGCGCCACGTTCACCAATGAAACGGCTTCCGGCTGGCAGCAGGTCACCTTCGCCACGCCGGTGGCCGTGACGGCCAACACGGTGTACGTTGCCTCGTACCTTGCGCCGAATGGGCGGTACGCGGTCGATGAACGGTTCTTCGCGGCCAAGGGCGTTGACAACCCGCCACTGCACGCGCTGGCCAACGGCGTGGGCGCGGGCCTCACGCCGCTCTACGACGCGAGCACCGTGCTCGAACCTGGCGCCGTGGAAGACACGGCCACCGCGCTGATCACGCGCTTTGCCGACCGGGCGCGAGACCGCCATGCCCGCGAGGCCGTGTTTCACATCTATGACCACTACCTGTCGTGGTACTGGGAGGAGCGCACCGCAACGATCGAGATCATCGACAAGGTCGCCAAGGGCGGGACCGACGTGGTGTTCAACGTCTACACCTTGCGGCCGCTCTTCACGCCCGAGTTCCGCGCCTTCTACCGCGGCGTCACGACGGTTGCCGAGTACAGCACCAACGTCAAGCTGACCCGCGTGGGCACGGGCACCAACCCGTACCAGTACACGACGACGCTGAAGCTCAACACCAAGGAAGGCAACCGCCCGATCAAGGTCGGCGACCGGATGGAGGTCGAGGTCAGCCAGTTCATTCAATCGCCCACGCACGGCCGCGCCAACTACTACGGTACTGCGGTGCTTTACATCGTCGGCCAGGGCGGCCTGGTGCCGTGGGAGGGCCAGGGGGCATCGCTCGATTCGTTCCCGCTGCCCAAGAGCGCGTGGATGGGCGGCGGCACCACGCTGCCCTACCAATACTCCAACGAACCGCTGTTCCGCTTCATCGGCATCCCGGGGAACATGGCTTCGGTGAGCGCACAGCCGTTCATGCTGGGGCGCCGCCTGCACCACACCGATTTCACGACCGGCAGCCACTCCGAGCTGCCGACCGAGAACCCGGTCTACACCGAGCAGGTCGGCAAGGTCGGCCCGCAGTTCTACGCCACCAGTTGCGTGGGCTGCCATGTCAACAACGGCCGCTCGATTCCGCCAGACCTTGGGGTGGTGATTGCCAATGCGGTCACCAAGGTCGGCACCGCAGACGGCTCACCCGACCCGGCGCTTGGCAGTTCGTTGCAGCCGTTCCGCGTCGGCGGCGTGGGCGAGGCCAGCATCGAGGTCAGCAGCTACACCACCACCTACGGCGCTTACGCCGATGGCACGGCGTACGAGCTGCGCAAGCCGAACTACCTTTTCCGCGGGGTCACGCCGGCCGCGTTCTCGGTGCGCAGCACGCCGCCGTTGGTGGGCCTGGGCTTGCTCGAAGCGGTGCCGGAAAGCGTGATCGCGGCCCTGTCCGACCCGACCGACGCCAACGGCGACGGCATCTCCGGCCGTATCCGGACCGTGGTCGATCCCGAGACCGGGAAGACGCGGCTGGGCCGCTTTGGCTGGAAGGCCAGCCAGGCACGCATCAGCCATCAGGTGGCCAACGCGCTGAATGCCGACATGGGCATCACCACCTCGATCTTCACCACGCCGGATTGCGGGACGGCGCAATCCGGCTGCGGCACGGCTGGCGTCAAGCTGAGCAATGCCGACCTGGCCAACATGGTGCGCTACGTTTCCCTGCTGGGCGTTGCCGCCCGCCGCGACCTCAAGGACGCGCAGGCACTGCAAGGCCAGGCCTTGTTCAGCAGCGCAGGCTGCACAGGTTGCCACACGACGGCGCTCACCACCAGTTCGCTGCACCCGTTTGCCGAGTTGCGTTCGCAAACCATTCGCCCCTACACCGACCTGCTCTTGCACGACATGGGCGTGGGCCTGGCCGACACCTTGCCCGAGGGTGGGGCCAAGGCTGAAGAATGGCGTACGGCGCCGCTGTGGAGCATCGGCTTGAACCCCGGCGTGGCGGGCGGCCTGGAAGCCTACCTGCACGACGGCCGCGCCCGCAACTTGAGTGAGGCCATCCTGTGGCATGGCGGCGAAGGCGAAGCCTCGAAGGAGGCCTATCGCACGATGAATACGGCCGATCGGGCGGCCTTGTTGAAGTTCATCCGGTCGTTGTAGCGCGGGTCACGGGCTGCCTGACGCACACTGCGGCATGACAAACCCTGGCAGCGCCGCGCTACCACCGCCCGAGCGGCTGGTGATCAACTTCCACGGCCTCGGGCGGGTTCCCTCGGGCATCGATCCCGCGGAGTTGCGCTACTGGTGTGCCGAAGACCGCTTCGGCGCGATCCTCGACAGCGTTCGGCCGCTGTCCGAAGCGGCCGGGTTGCCGATCGACATCACCTTCGACGACGGCAATATGAGCGACACCCGGATCGCGCTGCCGGCGCTGGCCGCGCGGGGCCTGACGGCCACTTTCTTCGTTTGCGCCGGCCGCATCGGCCAGCCGGGTTATCTGGACGGGCCGGCGATGCAGGCGCTGCTGGCCGGCGGCATGACGATCGGCAGCCACGGCTGGAGCCATGCCGACTGGCGCCTTTGCGATGAGTCGACGCTGGCGCGCGAGACGCTCGGCGCGCTCAGCGAAATTTCGGCCGTGATCGGCCGCCGCGTCGATGAAGTCGGCGTGCCGTTCGGCAGCTACGACCGGCGGGTGCTGGCGCAACTGCGCCGCAGCGCGGTGCGCACCGCGTTCACCAGCGACGGCGGGCGGGCGCGGCGCGGCGCCTGGCTCGTGCCGCGCCACAGCTACACCACGGGCTGGACCGAGGCCACGCTGCGAGATGCCGTGATGCACCGCGAAGGCCTGTTGGCCCGAGCAAGGCGAGGCCTGATCCGGCAACTGAAGCAACTGCGCTGAACCGGGCTCGCTACTCCACCCCGTAGACGGCGATCTCGGCAAACTCGATGACGGTGTCTTGCGGCGCGGCGAACTTCGGGCCCTGCCCGCCGTAGAAGGTGTCGAAGTAGAGGCCGTCGATCTTCAGCGCATCGGCGGTTCGAAAGACCAGCCCCTGCCGATCGACGACCAACTGCCCGTCGGCCCAGACCTTGATCTGGCCATCGGCCCGGCCCACGGTGTTGAGCCGGACTTCTTCGACCACGCTGGTCCAGCGCCCACGCGCGAGCGGCACGCTGCCGATCACGGTGCCCCACGAGACGCTGTCGGGCAGATAGGCGTACACGCTGCCGTTGCCGTGTTCGTCGAATCCCATCCGCGCCGACCAGCCATCGGTGCCGGTGGGTATGCGCCCGCCGCCGTTGCAGGTGCCTCCGCACAGGCCTGGCCCGAGCTTGCCGCCAAGCCCGGGCTTGAAGTCTGCCGGCAGCTTGACCTTGAACGACAAGCGGGCAGCGTCGGCCCGCAGCCTGTCGGGCTTGAGCTTCATGCCCTGCCCGGCAACGGGGCGAAGCGCTTGCGCCATGGTGGCGGGGTCGGTCGAGCCCTTGGCGATGAAGACCCGCATCGCCCGGCCTTCGACCGCGGGGTCTTCGGCATAGCTGCGGTTCCCGTCGCCCCAGTTCGAACCGCTGAACGGCCAGTCGGCAACGCCGTTGGCGAAGGCACTGCTCCAGACCTTGACCGGTGGCGGTCCGGCACCGCCGTCGGCCGCGGCGGCCTCAGCCAGCGCGACCACGGCGCCGAGGGCGAGCCAATGAAAGCGCGTCATCGGTTCAAGCCAAAAGCCGCGACCCGATGGCCGCCAACCAGACGCCACCAAAAAACACCAGCGACAGGAACACCGCCGCGCTGGCCATGTCCTTGGCGCGTTTGGACAGCGGGTGCAGGTCGAGCGATATCCGGTCGACCGCGCTTTCGAGGCTGGAGTTGAGCAGCTCGACGATCAGCACCAGGAGCGCCGAGCCGGCGAGCAGCGCTGCCTCGACCCAGCTGCGGCCGACTAAGGGTGCCAGCAGCACGGCCGGACCGCAGATCCACGCCTCCTGCCGGAACGCGCTCTCGGAGCGGTAGGCGGCCGCGAAGCCGGCCATCGAGTAGCCGGTGGCGTGCCAGACGCGGTTCAGGCCGGTGCGGCCCTTGTGAGGGTTGTTCATCGCTGGATTCTCGTTGCGTCGGTCAGCCGCAGAAACGCAGCCGTGCGGGTGGGCTCGTCGGTGCGGGCTCGTTCTGCCGGATCTGGCTTCAACGCACCGGCACCGGGGCCGCGCTGGCGGCGGCAGGGCGATCGGCCACTGCGGTGATGCTCTCGGCGTGCAGCGACAGGTACAGCGCTTCAAGCTCGGCCGCACTCAACACCGGCCCCGCCGCCTGCTGCGGCGCGCCGAGGCGGCGCCACAGCTCGTGGGCGATCTCGTAGTACTTCTTCTGCGAAACATCGACCGGCTCGAAGCGGTCGAGCAGCAAGGCCACGTTCATGAACTGCCCGGCCGGATAGCCGAGCGTCTTGTCGATGATTTCGGGCGGCAGGTGGTCGCTCACGGCCAACACGATGGCCTGCGGATCGGTTTGCTTGAGCGCCGTGAGGAAGTCGGCCAGCGCGCAGGTGCGGTGGTAGAACAGGTTGGCAACGTTGGTGGCTTCCTTGCTCACCGCTGCCGGCGCGAGGGGCTGAATCACGGTCGGTTCGCGCTGCCGATCGCGGTCGAAGGGGTAGTGCCCCTGCATCGTCAGGATGTAGTTGACGAAGGGTTGGCGCTGCATCAGGTGGCTCTGGAGGAACTTCAGGTTGGCCTGGTAGAGCAGGCTGTCGGCGAGGATCTTTTCGCCGCTGGGGAGCGCAAAGTAGGGCGCGTTGTCCATCCCGTGCAGCTCTTCGAAGCCGAGCGATGAATAGGCCCGTCGCGTGTTGTAGAACCCGGAGTGCGTGGCATAGGTGGCCACGGTGTGATAGCCGCTTTGCTGCAGCTTGCGCACCCAGGTGCTGGCGGGGTGGCCTTCCATCGAGTTGAACTCGATCCCGTTGACGAGCCGCAGCGCCGGCAGGCCGGTCAGCACCTCGAACTCCGCCTGCGCCGTGAACCCGCCGTAGACGGGCGACCGCGCGAGCGAGAAGTCGCGCGGGCCGAGGAACGGTTTCAGTCGAGGGCACAGTGGGGAGGGCTCCCACTCGACGCCGCTGAGCTTGCGCGGGTCCATGAAGCTTTCGAGCACGATCACATGCAGGTTGCGCCGCTCGGCGATCGGTGAGCGATAGAGGGCCTCGAAGATGTCCGGATGCGGCGCGCCCTGCAGCTTGGCCCTCGCCTCGTCCTGCCGCGCCTGGTAGAACAGAACGCCGGTGACGCGCCCGTTGTACTTGATGTTCTTGCGGTCGTCGAAATCGACAAAGCTGCTCGAGTGCAGCAGGGTGTCTTGCAGCCAGGGCGATGGCAGCAGCAACACCAGCAGCAGCAGGATCGCACCCTTGGCCGCCAGGATGCTCGCCACCATGCGGCCGGGCACGTGGCGCAGCCAACGGTAGTGGCGCCAGGCGGTGAGTGCCAGCAGCCCCGAGACCAGCGCAATGACCAGCGCAAATGCGCGCGGCTCGAGTTCGAGCAGGTGGTTGAACTCCTGCAGGTCCGAGACCCGCAGGCTGCGTTGGAAGAGGTAGTAGTAAACGTCGTACACGACGTAGAACACCAGCACCGGGAACACCGCATGCAGGCAGGCCCAGGCGCTGAAGCGCCCGGCCTTCGGGGCGTAGAAAACCAGCGCCAGCAGGAAGATGAACGGGATCTCGAACCGGAACAGATTCGGCGACGTGCCGCCGTAGCCGCTCCACGCGTAGGCCATGATCACGTAGCACTGCACCACCACCACCACGCCGATCAACAGCGCGAACAAATGCTTGGGGAGGGTTCTCGACATCGGAAATTCGGTGGCGCAGGGCCTAAGGAAGGAGGCGGCCCGGACAACCTGCCCGCCTCGGGTTCAAGCGCAGCCAGCGGGCCGCGCCCGGCGGACTGTAGCGGGTCTGGCGGCAGTCCCAAGGCCGTGCGCCGACCAGGCGGAGCTCGTCGCACGCCCCATGCTCGGGTGGGTCTTGCCCGCCAAGCGCCCGTCGACCGGGTCGCTCAACGAAAAAGGGGCACCGAAGTGCCCCCCTTGCCTCACCGAGCTTGCGAAGCTCAGACCGAGCGGCGGCGGCGAGCCAGCACGCCCACACCGACCAGGCCGGCCAGCATCAGGGCATAGGTTTCGGGTTCCGGAACCGCTGCCGTGACACCCAGGTACAGGTCGTCGATCAGGACGGTGCCGGGCTTGAGATCGCCACCGATCGGGCCGATGCCCTGGCTGAACTCGATGAACGCGGCCGTGGCACCCACCGGCACCGCGCCGAGGTTGTACGTGATCTCGGTCCAGGACGAGGTGTTGATGCTGTTCTGGAAGAACTGGTTGTTGCTGTTGGCCAGGATGTTGCCAACGTTGTCGAGGTAGCGCAGCGCGAACAGCACGTTACCGGTGGTCCCGGCGAAGCCCTTGGCCCAGAAGCTCAGGGTCGGCGCGTCGCCCGCGGTCAGGTCCATCAGCCCGCCCTGTTCCTTGGAGTTCTGCAACATGACGGCTGCATTGAAGTTCGGCGACATCAACTGCGCCGAGAACGAGCCGCTGTGGGCATCGGTCGAGCGCGAGTAGCCCGAGGCTGCCTGCAGCCAGCTGTCTGCCGGGGTGGTCGCGCCGGCCGTTTCGAACCCGCCATTGGCGAACCCGTTGGTCGTTGCGGCTTGGGCCGAGACTGCGCACAAAGCCAGAGCGGCTGCGGCGACGAGGGAAAGTGACTTCGAAACCATTGCAATATCTCCTGATGATCGCCACCGTTCCTCTGACCGCTGCAGACCCCCTGCATGGCTGGAACACTGGTCGAATCGGACAGATTTCCGATTCTTTCTGGGGGCGCTTTCATGTTCAGCCGAAGCCGCTGCATGCCCCTGGAATTTGTGTGACTGAAAGCGCTTTCAGATAACTTACTTTAGTCCAGCGACAGACCTGCCACAAGAGGATTTTCCCCTCTGGCCGCCCCCCATTCGCGGGGGGATATCGACTTCATTTTCACTGGCGATTTGCGGGCCGTTCCGACGTCGGCCAGCGCACACCCGGCGCACGGCCAATCCAGCAGGCGCAGCGAACTGCGCTCACTTCGACCAGTGGATCCCGTCGATGTCGATCCGCGACGTGATGTTGGAGCCCGAGGCCTTGCCGGTCTTGGCGTAGCGGTCGGCAATCACGAACGGGCTGGTGACCTTGCTCAGGTCGGCCTTCGCCGCAGCGGCAACGAGCGCGCTGATCGGCACGGACACGTTGTGCCAGGCGCCGTCGTTCAGGTAACCGTACTGCCCGCTGGG
This sequence comes from bacterium, assembly GCA_031417295.1. Classification (GTDB taxonomy): domain Bacteria; phylum Pseudomonadota; class Gammaproteobacteria; order Burkholderiales; family Burkholderiaceae_C; genus CAIKUF01. The sequence goes on from JANOVJ010000094.1 coordinate 7,762, forward strand.
CAGCGGCACATAGACGTCGTAGCCGGTGGTGTCGACGCCGCTGCCGGTGTAGAAGCCCACTTCGAGCATGCCGGGGTAGGTGGTCCGGATGCTGAAATTCAGGAAGCCCGTCGCAAAGCCGGACAAGTCGGCCGAAGCGTCGCTCGCTTGCACCGGAACGGGCTTGTTCACGTCCTTCAGGTTGTGTGCCAGGCCCCAGCCCCAGACCGCGGGCGTCGGCGTGATCTCGAAGCTCATCGACCCTTCCGGTGGGGTGGCCGTGGTCACGTCGCGTGCCCGCGCCGTGGTGCCGTTCTCCCAGGCGTTCCACAAGGTGGGCAGGGTCGGGCGATCCTCGTTCAGCACGAAGCTCTCGGCATACAGGGTGTAGCGGTCGGCAGTCACCTTGTGGTTCGTCAACGGCACCCAGTGCAGTGCGTCGGCGGTGGTGTAGCTGCCGGCCTCCCACAGACTGGCCGGGTACAGGCCCTGGATCACGTAGCGGGCCTGCCGGTTGACGTTGAACAGGCCCCACTTGTCGTCGCCGCCCTTCCAGGGCTCGTCGAAGGCCTCGAAGTAGAAGACCTGGGCCGGGCCGGCGCCGGTCTTGCCTTGCTTGGCCCAGGCTTCGAGCGCCAGGTAGTACATCTTCTGGTTCACCGGGTGAGCCCGGTAGCCCAGCCGGCCCACGTTCACCGCGTTCCAGCCAGTCTCGCCGATGATGATCGGCATCACCGCCTGGCCCTTCAGGTCGAGCGCATTGCGCACAGACTGGTAGTCGCCCTTGGTCGCGGCGATGGCGGCGTCCATCATCGCCGCCGCGCGCGTCGCGGCGGGAACGGCGGCCTGGTTCCAGTCCCACAGGCCCGGGCTGAAAACGGAGTCGAGCTCGGAATAGGTATGAACCGCGGCAAAGTCGATCACGTCGATCAGGACCTTGGGCGCCGCGGTGTAGAGCGCCCAGTTGTCGTCGCTGGTGATCGGTTGCGTGATCTGTGCCCGAACCTCCTTGATGTAGCCGGCGATCACCTCGGGGGTGATCGGGTTGAACGACCAGCTCACCATGGTCTCGTTGCCGATGCTCACTGCCAGCACGATGCTCTTGAACTCATTCGCCAAGGCCACGGTGCGGGCGAGTTCGGCCTTGTTGAAGGCCGCGACCCCGGGCTTGTCGGCGTCGCTCGCGTACTTGTCGCTCTGGACGTAGGCGCCCAGTTGAACCTTCATGTCGAGGTTGTTGTCGCGAATGACCTCCAGCGTCAGCCGAGCCACGTTGTCGGACGCGTCGAACAGGCGGATCAGCCGGAAGTCGCCCATCACGAGCAACTCCATGTCCTGCTTGACCATCGCCGCGGTGACGGTCTCGGTGTCGCGGTTGTTGCTGCGGAACGGCGAATAGTTCACCGCCTTGCGCGAGGTGTATTCGGCCCATTCCGGCGTCAGCGTCC
>JANOVJ010000095.1:0-6414 GCA_031417295.1 bacterium
GACGTAGGCTGCGGCGTCCTTGCCGCCGATGTAGAGGCCGACCAGGGTGGCGCTGCCGTCGTCGTGCTGAATCACCACGGCGCTTCCGCTGTCGCCGGCCAATGGCGCCAGCGCACCCTGAACGTCGAGCTTCACCAGCCCTTCGTGGTAGAGCCATGCCTCGGTTCGCCGCGCGCCGCGCCGCACGTCGTAGAAGATCGCGAAGGCTTGGTCGAGCAGGCAGTCGAGCCGCGCCGCCAGCGGGGCGCGGGCAGGTATGCCGAGGTGATTCTGCGGAACGACCAGTTGCATCCAGTGCGCTGCGTCGAGCTGAACCAGCCGCTTATAGCTTGCGACGAAGGGCTCCGTTGCCGACAGGCTCGGCGCGCCGACGATGCCACGGGCCAAGGCGACCGCTGCATCGTCGAGGCGCGCGAGCTGGACGTCGAAACTGGGGAGCTCTGGGTCCTCTTCGCCGCGCAGCACGCCGCCCCACGGCCGCGTGACCGCAAGCAGCGGGGCGCTCAGCGGCTTGCCAAGGTCATCCAGCGGCTTCACGTCCAAGTCGCCCGCCACTTCAAGGGCGTCGACATCGGGCTCGGGCGAGAACACGTGCTGCGCGCTGAGCAGGCAGCGTTCGCTGCCGGCGGCATGCCGAACCTCCACCGCACAGGCGATCGCGCCGACCGCCTGACGGATGCCCGGAGGCTTGAGCCAGACGCCGCCGTCGCCGTGTGCTCGGGCGCCGAAGAAGGCAGTCTCCTGCTGCACGTCGGTGGCCAGCGCGAACGGCTTGCGTTCCCCGCCGTGCTCGGCGTAGGTGACGAGCCAGCGCGGCAAGTGCTGCGGATGCGCGACGGTCGTCTCCTCGGCCGTCCACTTGCGGCGCACCACGAACACCACGCAAGACTCGGTCGTCAACCGGTTCGCGCCGCGGCGCTGAGACTTCTTGAAACCCGAACTCACCAGGATCACGCTGCGGTAGGCGAGCGTGATCTCGGCGCCGCGCGTCAGTGCCACCTCGCGGGCCAGCTCGGCGAGCAGCGACACGTCCGCCAGCCCGCGGCTGTTGGCCTGCGCCTCGGTGAGCAAGGCCGCAGGCAGCTTCAGCGAGGCGGCTTCGGTGCGGCGCGACCAGGCGTGTCGCGTGCCGCCGCGCTGGCGAGGCGCCTTCGGCTGCGTCCGGTCAGGGCGGGCAGTGGAAGCCATCTCAACCGGCCACGAAACAGCTCGGACTGGCTGGCTTGACGACAAGTTGGCTGTTCTTTTCGTCGAGCAGACTCTGGGTCTTGAGGTCCTCAAGGAGACTCTGGGCCTTGAGGCTGTCGAGCAAGGGCGACACCTTGACGGCAGCGACCAAGCGTGAGCGCACATCTTTTGCGAGCAGCCGCGGCGTCTGCACGTCGGGGTCGCAACTCACCGTGAGCTCGAGAGTCTTGCCATCCGCGCTTGCTTTCGCGGCGTCCACGGTGAGGGTCAGGTTGTTCTGCTTCTTGGTCGACTTCATCTTGAGAAGCGCTTGCCCCAGTTCTTCCAGTGTTGCTGCAGGCTTGGCCCCTTCGCTCGCCCCCGCCTTACCTGCAGCGGTGATCGTCACCTCGACCTTCTGGGTCCGTCTGGGGTTTGATGAGTCGCCGACAAGGACGTGGAAAGGCCCTCCATCGACGTCGGCGGTGCTGAGCCTGACCTGTGCGATGTCAGAAAGTCCGCCGTCGAAACCGATAGAGAGTGCATCGGGAAACGCGTCGAGTGCGCGCACGGTGTACGGCTTGGTACCGCCGCCGATCGCGAAGCCCTGGCTGGAAGCGACCTTTGCCTTGAAGGACAGTGCAGCCGGCTCGACGGTCATCGCGAACGCGACGCCGGTCACGTCGCAGGCCTTCAGCGCCGAGATCACCGCGCTGCCGTCGACACCGGCGATAAGGGCGTTGACCTCGTTCACCTGGCGTTGCAGTTCTGCGCTGCTCCTCTTCAGTGCCGCCATCGGATCCGACAAGTCGGACCCGGTGCCGGCCTTGGCAATCGCCTTGTCGAACTGGCTGAGCTTGGCCGCGAACAGCTTGTCGACTCCAGCGCCAGGGGCAAAAGCAGAGGCAAAGCCGCCCAGCCCGGCCACCAACTGGGGGATCGCGGAAATGTCGACGAGCGTGTCGGTCATCGCGGTATCGACCTTCTGCGTGATCTCGAGAACGGTCTGTTGCAGTCGTTTGCCGGCGTCGTCGATGTCGTTGGTGAGCTTCTCGGCGGCCCGCAGGCTCTTGTCTGCTTCGGTCAGCGCTGTGTCGGTGCTGATCAGCGCCGCTTGCGCCGCGACCTCGTCGGGCTTGTCCGATTTGGCGACGGCATCCAGCACGCTCTGCACCGCCGCGCGGTCGGTTCGGACGCTGACCATTGCGCTGCGCAGACCCTGCGTCGCCGTTACCAACTGGTCACGCCGCAGCTTTCCGACGTCCAGCGGCAACACCGCTGAATTGGCGCAATCGAGTGCCCGGATGCCGGCCGAAAGCACCAGCAGCCGGCGCTTGTCGAGGTTCATGGTGCCCAGCGCGTACCCGGTGCCGCCGAGCAGCGAAGTGCCGAGAATGATGTTGGTGTTGGCGCCTCCCGCCGCCAGGCCGATGACCGAGGCACCGAGCAACAGAAGCCCGGAATTCAGCCACTGGGATTGGTCGATCTGCTTCCTCATCTGCTCGCGGTACTCGGCGCGCACGTTCAGCGCGAAGTTGCGCGCGTCGTACAGGCTCATCGGCTGGCCCGCGTCGGGCTTCATCGGCTCGTCCTTGGCCGGGACAGCCAGGCCCGGGGCGTTGATCGGAATCAACGGGTTCGTGGCACAGCCGGCCAGGACACAGGCGGCGACGATCGTCGTCAACATTGGATTGCGCATGGAACACCTCATGAAGTCGGGCCAGTATTCGGCTTCAGGCAGGGGGTGTCATCCTCAGTTTTGACGAGGCTCCGGTGCGTCTTACCCAGGTCAGCGTGGCAGCATGAAACCGGCAAAGAACGCCGCCAGGACCCGATGCGCATCCAGCGGCAGCACGTGCGCGACGTATTGGTCGGGACGCACCACGACCAACGCGCCCTGCCCGCGGGCGATGCCGCGCAGATCGAAGATGTCCGCGCCGCTCTTCAGGTCCGGGCAGAACACCTTGTCAGGGTCGCGCAGGCCGTAGCGCCCCTTCGGTGGCAACAGCAGCGCGGGCATCGACTCGATCGCCAGCTCGCGGTGGCCCTGCTGGAAGATGACCCGCAGGTCGAACACCGCGTCGATGTTCTGGCCCGGGCGGCTGTACTTTCGCAGCGGCGAATCCGCAGACTCCGCCAGGAATTTGCAGAGCGCGCGGATGCCCACTTGAGCGTCCAAGTGATCGTTCGCGCCGGCAAAGGCGTACAGCCGCCAACGGCCATCGGCCTTGCCGGCATGCCCCAGTTGCACCGGCTTGGCATCCGCAAGGCGCAGCACCGGCGCGGAGTGAAAGCGCGTGCCGATCACGAAGCCCGTGGCCAGCGGCTGGTGCGTCGCTTCGCCGCAAATGACGGATGGGCGGTAGTGCGTGCCCATGCCGGCCGTGAAGCGCGCGTGGCGCTCGAAGTACTTCTGGAACTCCTTCGGGTCCACGCCCGCAGACACGCCGCCGGCAGCCCCTTGCTTGGGCCGATCACTGAACATCTGCGCCCACTCGCGGTCGAAATCAATCAGCTCCTGGGCGACGACCTGGCGCTCTGCCGAGTAGGTGTGCAGCAGCTCGGGCGCGCAGTGCTTCCGCAACACAGCGGCGAGCTTCCAGCCCAGGTTGAAGGCGTCCTGCATCGAGAAGTTCATGCCCTGCCCGGCCTTGGGGCTGTGGGTGTGGCAGGCATCGCCGGCAATGAACACGCGCGGCAGTTGCGAGCCGATCTCTTCCGCGGGCACCTCGTCGTACTTGTCGCAGAGGCGCTGCCCGATCTCGTAGACCGACCACCAGGGAACCTCCTTCACGTCCAGCGTGTAGGGGCGCAGGATGCGCTGCGCCACGGCGATGAGCTTGTCGGCAGTGATGTCGCGGTTGGCGACGCGCTCCTCGTCACCGAGCTTGTCCATCTCGACGTACAGGCGCACCAGGTAGTCGCCCTCGCGCGGGATCACCAGCAGGTTGCCGTGGGCGGACTGCACGGCCACCTTGTAGCGGATGTCCGGAAAGTCGGTCACGGCCAGCACGTCCATCACGCCCCAGGCCTGGTTGGCCGAGTCGCCCACGAGACGCCGGCCAATGGCCTTGCGCACCGCGCTGCGCGCGCCGTCGCAGCCGACGACGTAGCGCGCCTGCACCGTTTCCACCCCGCCCGCGTGGGCCGCGCCGGTTCGCTCCAGCCGCACCGTCACCGGGTGATCCGCGGCACCCCGGTTCACCGCCACGTCCAGTAAGCGGCGGGCATAGTGCGGCTCCAGCCGGCTCGGCGAATGCCGCATCACATCCAGATAGAAATCATGCACCCGCGCCTGGTTCAGCACCACATGGGGAAACTCCGACAGGCCGTCTTCGGTGTCCTGCACGCGGCCGTGGCGGATGATCTTTTCGGGCTGCTGGTCATCCGGCTTCCAGAAGGTCACTTCATTGATCCAGCAGGCCTCCTTCAGCACCCGCTCGCTGAAGTTGAACGCCTCGAACATTTCCATCGTCCGGCAGGCAATGCCGTCGGCTTGCCCGAGCTGCAGCGGGCCGTCTTTCTGCTCGACGATGCAGGTCCGGATGTCGGGGAATGCCGCCAGTTGCGCCGCCAGCGTCAGGCCGGCGGGGCCGCAGCCGACGATCAGCACGTCCACTTGCGTGGGGACCGCGTCGCTGCGGGGGATCGCGTGGGCGGACGCCTCGGCGAGGTGGGGGTCGCCGGGCTTGAAGCCATCCAGATGGAATTGCATGTCTTTCCTTCCGTGGGCCCGGATGAGAAGTGCTTGGCCCCGCCTTCCTCTCGTGTACGGATGCGCGCGTCGCCATGCTCCGGCATGCTGTGCGCTCCACTCGACAACGGCTCGATGCCAAGGAGCAGCCATGGCCAACTACGGCGAAGCACTCGAAGCGCTGGACGACTTCCGCGCAGACCTCGTCAACGCCCAACAGAATACCGGACCGGCGATGTTCGAGGCCATGGCCTTTCGTGCCGGCGTCAGCAGCTCGGCACCGGTGCACGCCGTGCATGCGACGGGTGTCGGGATCCGCAGCACCGGCACGGCGCACACGGCAGGCGACTTTGTCATCAAGGTGTTCGTCTACGACGAGCCGTCGCGCGAAACGGCGCTCTCCGACCACTTCTTCAGCCAGGCCCACCATGGCGTGGACGTGGACGTCGAGGTGATGCCGATGCAGGTGGCCTATGCGACGGCGAACCCGGCGCAGCATCGATTGCGCCAGCGTCCCGTGCCAGGTGGCGTGGAGATCAGCCCGCTGGGCGGCAGCTTCGTCGGCACCCTGGGTTGTTTCGTACGTCGCGGTGCCGGCGAAGACGGGCCGTTGTTCCTGCTGAGCAACAACCACGTGCTGGCAGACGTGAACCGTTTTCCGCTCGGCACGCGGTTCACGCAGCCGTTTTCCGCCAACGCGGCCGACGTGGTGGCCACGCTGTCCGACTTCGAGCCGATACTTTTCCCGACCCCGGGCGCGCAGCCGCGCAACGTGATGGACGCCGCCATCGCCGCGATCACCGACACCGCGCAGGTTCAGCTCGGCCGGATGCTGAACATCAAGAAGTACAACCCGGTGCTGCGCGCGCCACGCCCGGGCATGCAGGTGATCAAGGCCGGCCGCACCACCGGCGTGACCAGCGGCCTGATCACCGCCACCCGCGTGCGCGGCGTGACCGTGAACTACGGCACGCAGCAGAACCCGGTCGTCGCCACCTTCGACAATGCGATCGCGATCTCCGGCACGGCGGGCGTGTTCAGCAACCCCGGGGACTCCGGCTCGGTGATCCTCGACAAAGCCAGCGGGCAGCCGGTGGCGCTGCTGTTCGCCGGACTCAACAACAACACCACCGCGTGCGACATCAACCCGGTGTGTGCGCGTTTCGGGGTGCGGCCCGTGTAACGACAGCGGCGAGTGGCGGGAGTACCATGGCTGCGCGACAACCACGCAGCCACGATGAAACCGCCGATCCAACACCATCCCGGCGAGCCCGACACCGACGATCCGCCGGCTGCCTTGATCGAGGTGCTCGACCGGCTCGACGACCCGCTGGTCGTGCAGTCGGGCGTCACGACCACGCCCGACGGCCGTTGGGCACTGTTCGTGGCCGTGCCCCGCGAAGCCGATGTGCCGCTGGCTGGCATCGAGCGACAGGCGGCGGGATTTCCAGTCGTCTATCAGGCGGCACCGCTGGAAGCGCCGATTGCCCGGCCGGCATTTCCTGGCCGCGGAGAGTGACGATCCGACCGCGTTTGCAGCCCGCGCGTCGGCG
>JANOVJ010000096.1:0-4314 GCA_031417295.1 bacterium
GGTTCTGGTGACCGGCATTATCGTGATCCTGGCGGTGGCCACGGATCAGATGTCGCGCAAGGGGGGCCGCTGAAATGAGCGCACAACCGCAAATCGTGATGCAGGCCAAGGGCCTGGTCAAACGCTACGGCCAGGTCACGGCCATCGACGGTGCTGACTTCGAGCTGCGCGCCGGTGAAATCCTGGCGGTGATCGGCGACAACGGCGCCGGCAAGTCCTCGCTGATCAAGTGCCTGTCGGGCGCGACCATCCCCGACGAAGGCGAGATCTGGCTCGACGGCAAGCCGATCCACTTCAAGAGCCCGATGGACGCGCGCAAGGTCGGCATCGAAACGGTCTATCAAGACTTGGCGGTGGCCCCGGCGATGAGCATTTCCGAGAACCTGTTCCTTGGCCGCGAGATGCGCCGCCAAGGCTTCCTCGGCAACGTGCTGCGCATGCTCGACAAGAAGAAGATGCTCGAGATCAGCATTGCCCGCATGCAGGACCTGAAGGTCGGCATCCGCTCGATGACGCAGGCGGTCGAGACGCTCTCGGGCGGCCAGCGCCAGTGCGTGGCCGTGGCGCGCGCGGCGGCCTTCGCGGAGCACGTGGTGATCCTGGATGAGCCGACCGCAGCGCTCGGCGTGAAGGAAGGCAACATGGTGCTCGAACTCATTCGCCGCGTGCGCGACAAGGGCCTGCCGGTGATCCTGATCTCGCACAACATGCCGCACGTGTTCGAGATCGCCGACCGCATCCACGTCGCGCGGCTCGGCCGCCGCGCCGCGATCCTGAACCCGAAGACCATCAGCATGAGCGACACCGTCGCGGTGATGACGGGGGCGATGCCGCCCGAAAACATCCCCGCCGAATGCCTGGCGCATTGACATGACAACCCCAAGCTCACTGCGTTCGCGGCCCGCCAGGGGCGCTCAGTCGCCTTGGGAGCGGCGCTGCGCCGACTGAGGCCGTCGCCATGCTCAAAGGCATCGATCCCTTGCTGACACCCGAGCTGCTGAAGGTACTGGCCGAAATGGGCCACGGCGACGAGATTGTGGTCGCCGACGCGAACTTCACCGCCAGCACGCTGGCCCACGGCAAGCCGGTTTTGCGCCTGCCCGGTGCGGGCATGGCGCAGGCCTGCGCCGCGCTGCTGTCGGTGCTGCCCTTGGATGACGACGTGACGCAGCCGGTGGCCTACATGCAGGTCAGCGACACCCCGCCCGGCTACCGCTCGGCCTTGCAGCGCGACGTGATCGCCGCACTCGAAGCGCGCGGCGACGCACGGCCCGGCCAATGCGAGGCCATCGAGCGCCATGCGTTCTATGCCCGCGTGGCCGGTGCCTGCGCCATCGTGCAGACGGGTGAGATGCAGCCCTACGCCAACTTCGTGTTCAAGAAGGGCGTTCTCGCGGACGCTCTGCAGCGCTGATGCCTCGCAGCGCTGAAGCGTCGCCGAGGGCCGCGTCGGCCGAGAACTCGCGGCTGCGGCCGCGCGGCTCGAACCAGATCGGCATGCGCCAGTTCAACGAGCGCGTCGTGCTGCAGGCCATTCGCCTGCACGGCGCGCTGCCGCAGGCGGCGATCGCCCGGCTGACGCACCTGACTGCGCAGACGGTGTCGCTGATCATTGCGCGACTTGAAGGCGACGATTTGCTGTTGCGCCTCGACCCGCTGCGGGGCAAGGTCGGCCAGCCGTCGGTCCCGATCGCGCTGAACCCCGACGGCGCGTTCTCGATCGGCCTCAAGATCGGCCGCCGCAGCCTGGACGCGCTGCTGCTCGACTTCACCGGCGGGGTGCGCGAGCGGCTGTCGATGGCCTATGCGTTTCCCGACCCCGACACGCTGTTCGACGAGGTCAATGCGCGGCTGCGCGAACTGCGCAAGGCGCTCAAGCCGGCCCTGCGCGAGCGCCTGCACGGCATCGGCATCGCCGCGCCGCTGTCGCTCGGCGGCTGGCAACAACTGCTGGGCGTGGCGCCCGAGCTGGCGGCCAAGTGGCATGGCATCGACATCCGCGAACGCGTCGCTGCGCTGCCGGCGGCTGGCGGCCTGCCGGTCGAATTCGCGAAGGACACCGCTGCGGCCTGCGTGGCCGAGCTCGTCGCCGGCCAGGGGCGCAGCATCCGCAGCTTCCTGTACCTGTTCGTCGACACCTTCATCGGCGGCGGCCTGGTGCTCGACAGCCACCTTCGCGGCGGCGTGAACGGCAATGCCGGCGCCATCGGTTCGCTGCCGCTCGGCCTGAGCCCGCGCGCAGGCAAGGCGCCCGACCAGTTGCTCAGCGCCGCCTCGCTGTGGAACCTGGAGGCGCTGTATGCCCGCGCCGGGCTCGACGTGACGGCATCGACCGATGCCCGCGCGCTGGTCGAACCCTGGCTGCCCTGCAGCCGCGCCTGGCTGGGCCAGGCCGGCCCGGCGATCGCGCTGGCGCTGAACAGCGCGGCCTGCCTGCTCGACCTGGAAGGCGTGATCGTCGACGGCTCGTTCAGCCGCGAGCTGCTGGCCGAGCTGCTCGCCGAAGTCGCCAGCGGGCTCGACCGCTACAACTGGGAAGGCGTGGCCCGCCCGGCCGTGCTGGCGGGCACGATAGGTTCCGACGCGCGGGCCATTGGCGGCGCGCTGCTGCCGCTGTACGCCAACTTCGCGCCCGACCGCGACCTGTTCCTGAAGCTCGCGCCGTGAGCCCATGCAACGCATCCGCTTCTTCGGCACGGTCCTGGTCTGCCCGCTGGCGGTGCTGGCCTTGCAAGGCTGCCTGTTCACGCGCGTGCTGGAAACCCGGTCGCAACTCTGCGACGAGCCGCCCGCCCGAGTGAGCGTCACGCGCGAGCCCGGCCGGGGCCTGCGCGTGATCTTCGAAGAACCGACGCTGACCGAGCAGGACATCGTCTGGATCATCGGCTTCGAGCCGACCCGGACGGGAGGCGGCAACACCGCCCGCGAACTCATCTGCGAGGCCCGGCCGCTCGACAGGCCGCTCGATCGGACCTCGGGGCTGCTGTTGCGGCTTTCCTTCACCCAGATTCGCGGCGAGTACCGGCTTTCCGAAGTGGAGGTCCCGGAGAAGCTCAATGCCATCCTGCCCCGCCCGCTGATCGACGCCGCCGTCAAGGTGGTTTGCAAGGCGCAGATCGTCGTCGTCCCGCCGAGCACGACGCTCGACCTCGCCGAGGTGGACACGGCCATGCTGCCGACGCGCGACGCCTTGCAACAACTGCTCGGCCTGCCCACAGCCAGCGTTGCGGGCAGCCACGAGGCCTCGTACCGGTACGGCCTGGTACCCTGCAAGCCGGCATCCCCGATGGTTGCCAACCTTCGGTTCGTGTTCGGCCCGTCTGGCGACCTGCGGCGCGCCGACCTCAGCGACTTCCGCCATTCGGCCAAGGTGGACCTGGTTTCCCCACGGCCAACCGCGACGATCGAGCTGCACTGAAGGCCGGCGATCGCAAGCTGGCGCTGCGGTCTGGCAGAGTCGGGTTGAACTGTGGCCGCAGGAGCGTGTCATATCATCCATGCCCATGCTCGAACAACGCATCCAACAGCAGTTCTTCGACAGCGCTGACCTCAAGTACGCCGCCGCCGAAATCCTGTCGCGCCCGATCGCCGATGCGGTGCAGGCGCTGATGGGCTGCATCACCTCCGGGGGCAAGGTGCTGGCCTGCGGCAACGGCGGCTCGGCCAGCGACGCGCAACACTTTGCGGCCGAGTTCATCGGCCGCTTCGAGCGCGAACGGCCCGGGCTGGCAGCGATTGCGCTGACCACCGATTCGTCGATCCTCACCGCCATCGGCAACGACTACGACTTCAACGCCATCTTCTCCAAGCAGGTCCAGGCGCTCGGCGCGCCGGGCGACGTGCTGCTGGCCATCACCACCAGCGGCAACTCAGCCAACGTGCTGGCTGCGGTGGAAGCCGCGCAGGCCAAGGACATGACGGTCGTCGCACTCACCGGCCGCAACGGCGGCCGGATGCGCGAGTTGCTGACCGAGACCGACGTCCACATCTGCGTCCCGCACGAACGCACGGCGCGCATCCAGGAGGTGCACATCCTGGTGCTGCACTGCCTCTGCGATGCGGTCGATCTGCAGTTGCTGGGCGAACAGGAAAACCCATGACCATTGAGACTGATCAGCCGCGCCTGGCCTTGCTGGCGTCGGCGCTCGCCGCTGCTACGTTGCACGGCGCCTGCATTCCGCTGGCGATCGGCGGCGCAGCCGTTGGCGGCTCGATGATGGCCACCGACCGCCGCAGCGCCGGCGCCCAGGTCGAAGACCAGGCGATCGAACTCAAGGCCGGCAACGCCGTGACCGCGCTGCTCGGCGACCTGGC
>JANOVJ010000097.1:0-5108 GCA_031417295.1 bacterium
GTGGCCCGCGAGCAGCGCATCACCACGCGGGCGGGCAAGGATCATTTGCTGCAGGTCTATGTGCGTCGCGGTGATCTGGACAAAACCGAGCACGCGATGAACTCGCTGATCGCGTCGGTGGCCTGGGACGAAGCCCGCTTCGGCCTGCCACTCGATCTGGAGCGCTTCATGATCGTCGCGGTCGGCGACTTCAACATGGGCGCGATGGAGAACAAGGGCTTGAACATCTTCAACACCAAGTTCGTGCTGGCCACACCGGCCACCGCGACCGACAGCGACTACGCGGCGATCGAGAGCGTGGTCGGGCATGAGTACTTTCACAACTGGACGGGCAACCGCATTACCTGCCGCGACTGGTTTCAGCTGAGCCTGAAGGAAGGCCTGACGGTCTTTCGCGACCAGGAATTCAGCATGGACATGGCCGGCAGCCCGAGCGCGCGCGCGGTGAAAAGGATCGAGGACGTGCGCAACCTGCGCCTGGTGCAATTCGCCGAAGACGCCGGGCCGATGGCGCACCCGGTGCGGCCCGAGAGCTACCAGCAGATCAACAACTTCTACACCCCAACCGTCTACGACAAGGGCGCCGAGGTGGTGCGGATGATGCAGGCCCTGGTCGGCCGGGACGGCTTTGTGCGCGGCATGGCGCTGTACTTCCAACGCCACGATGGCCAGGCCGTGACCTGCGACGAGTTTGCACAGGCGATTGCCGACGCCAACCCGGGCAGCCCGCTCGCCACGCGGCTGGTGCAGTTCAAGCACTGGTATGCGCAGGTCGGCACGCCGCGCGTCACCGCACGCGGCCGCTACGACGCGCCGACACGCACCTACACGCTGGGGTTGGAGCAGCACCCTTCCGCATCGGCATCCGCCACCGCACCCGCTGCTACGCAGGCCGGTGCCGCGCAGCCGTTCGTGGTCCCGATGGCGATGGGCCTGCTGGCGCGCAACGGCCGAGCCCTCGCGCTGCAGCTCGAAGACGAAGCCGCGCCCGCCGAGCCGCTGACCGAACGCGTGCTGGTGCTCGACGAGCGCAAGAACTTCTTCACCTTCGTCAACATCGACGAAGAGCCGGTGCTCTCGCTGCTGCGCGGCTTTTCGGCGCCGGTGACTCTGGCCGACGGCCTCGACGACGCCGACCTGCTGGTGCTGCTGCTGCACGACCCCGATCCGTTCAACCGCTGGGAGGCCGGGCAGCGCATGGCGCTCAACCGCATCCTGCACGCGCTGCGCAATGGCGGCCCGCCGGCGCTCGATGCACCGTTTGCCAACGCGATGCGCAGCGTACTGCGCGACCCGAAGCTCGACGCCGCGTTCAAGGAACTGGTGCTCTCGCTGCCGAGCGAAGGCTATATCGCCGAGCAACTGGCCGAGGTCGACCCGCCACGCATCCATGCCGTGCGCGGGGCGCTGCGGCTGCAACTGGCGCAGGCGCTGCGCGATGACTGGACCTGGGCGTTCGAGACCCATCAGGTGCGCGGCGGCTACTCGCCTGACCCGGTGTCGGCCGGCAAGCGTGCGCTGGCCTCATTGGCACTCACGATGCTGTGCCTCGACGCGCAGCAGCGTGGCGACGCGGTCTGGCCGGGCCGGGCGTACCAGCGCGTCAAGGACGGGCCGAACCTGACCGAGCGCCTGGGCGCGCTGACGGCGCTGATCGAGTCGCGCTCGGCGCATGTCGAGCCGGCGCTGGAGCGCCTCTACGAACAGTTCCAGGGCGAGCCGCTGGTGATCGACAAGTGGTTCGCGGTGCAGGCCACCATGCCCGAGCACGACGGCAGCGTTTTTGCGCGCGTCAAGCTGTTGACCCGCCACGCCGACTTCTCGACCCACAACCCGAACCGCGCCCGCAGCCTGCTCGGCACCTTCTGCCACAACAACCCCGCAGCGTTCCACCGCCCCGATGCGGCGGCATACGTTTTCTGGGCCGACAAGGTGCTCGAGATGGACGCCCTCAACCCGCAGATCGCATCGCGCCTGGCACGCGCACTCGACCGCTGGAGCGTGCTCGCCGAGCCGTTTCGCAGCGCCGCGCGGGAAGCGCTGGCGCGCGTGGCGGCCAAGCCCGACCTGTCGCTCGACGTGCGCGAGATCGTCGAGCACGCGCTCGGCTTGCCGGCCTGAGACCAGCCACGCCAAAGCACCAGACTGCAAGGACAAGACCATGGCCAGGAAGAACGCCTTCTACGCACAATCGGGCGGCGTCACCGCCGTCATCAACGCCTCGGCCTGCGGCGTGATCGAAACCGCGCGCAAGCACAAGGCCGACATCGGCAAGGTCTATGCCGGGCGCAACGGCATCATCGGCGCGCTGACCGAAGACCTGATCGACACCGGCAAGGAATCAGCTGCGGCGATCGCCGCGCTGCGCCACACGCCGGCCGGCGCGTTCGGCTCATGCCGCTTCAAGCTCAAGTCGCTCGAAGCCAACCGGCGCGAATACGAGCGCCTGATCGAGGTCTTCAAGGCCCACAACATCGGCACCTTCTTCTACAACGGCGGCGGCGATTCGGCCGACACCTGCTTCAAGGTCAGCCAGTTGTCGCAGCAGTTGGGCTACCCGCTGCAGGCGATCCACGTGCCGAAGACGATCGACAACGACCTGCCGATCACCGACTGCTGCCCCGGCTTCGGTTCGGTGGCCAAGTACGTGGCGGTGTCTACACTCGAAGCCTCGTTCGACGTGCGCTCGATGGCGCGGACCTCGACCAAGGTGTTCGTGCTCGAAGTCATGGGGCGGCATGCCGGCTGGATCGCCGCCGCGGGCGGCCTGGTCGAGGACCATGGCATCCCGGTCGTGGTGCTGTTTCCCGAGATCGCGTTCGACCAGGCGAAGTTCATCGCCCGGGTCGACAAGCTGGTGCGCACGCACGGCTACTGCACCGTCGTTGTCTCGGAAGGCTGCCACCATCCGGATGGCAGCTTCCTGGCCGAGCAGGGCACGAAAGACGCCTTCGGCCACGCGCAACTCGGCGGCGCGGCGCCGGTGGTGGCCAACATGGTCAAGCAGGCCCTCGGCCACAAGTTTCATTGGGCCGTGGCCGACTACCTGCAACGCTCGGCGCGGCACATCGCGTCGGCAACCGATGTGAAGCAAGCCTACGAACTGGGTGCCCGCGCCGTCGAGCTGGCGCTGGCCGGCCACAACGCGGTGATGCCCACGGTCGAGCGTATCTCGGATGTGCCCTACCGCTACAAGATCGGCATGGCGCCGCTGGCCAAGGTGGCCAACGTAGAGAAGTTCATGCCGCGCAACTTCATTACCAAAGACGGCTTCGGCATCACCGACAAGTGCAAGCGTTACCTGACGCCACTGATCCGGGGCGAGGACTATCCGACCTACGGCAAGGACGGTCTGCCGCGGTTCGTGACGCTGAAGAATGTGGCGGTGGCGAAGAAGCTGGCGGCGTTCGAACTCAAATAGCCCGACGCAGCAGGCTCGGGCGCAGGCCGACCCCGGCCCGGCCTTGGTAGAATCTGCGCTTGTAGCCGGTGTAGCTCAGTTGGTAGAGCAGCGCATTCGTAATGCGAAGGTCGGGAGTTCGACTCTTCTCACCGGCACCAGAAAAGACGGGGGTTGGCAGGTTTACGCTTGCCAACCCCTTTGTCTTGCCGGGTCGCAGGCCGTGCCGCCGTTGCGCGACCCAATCGGGTCGGGCTTTGAGGGGGCGTGCTGCTGCGCACTGAGCTGATCACCGACCTGCCCTGCCCTGCGGATCATGCTTTCCTCTCGTGTTCTTCGCTGAGCCATTGCTCGCGATAGGACTTGATGTAGTCGGCGGTGGCAGCCAGGATCGATGTTCCAGCAGCGACCGCAGAAGTCGAGCAAGCGATCCAGCGTGTGCTCGGTCTGCTTTGCGTCGCGGCAGCCGGAGTGCAAGATGTCGTTATCTACTCGACAACCCGGACCATTCGGGTGAGCGCGTAGTAGCCGCCACAGCGGCCCGATGTCCGCCGCCTGCCGCCAACCAGCCCTCGTCCTCAAGCCGATGCCACGCGGACGCGATGTGCTCTGGCCTCATGAGCATCTTCTTGCGATCGTTCCAACTGTGCACCGCAGCGATGGCCTCTTCCAATGTGCGCACGCCAGGCTCATACGTTGCCACCCAGTGCACCGACGCCAGCAATTCCATGCCGTAGGACGACTGGTAGCCCTCGATCAACCTCCCGACTCGCTCAACGTGGCCCGCCAGTTCCGCATGCTCCTGCTCCGCGATAAAGGCCTCGGCCTCGGCCAGCGCGTCGGCTGTAGGCTCGATCTCCGCCTCGACGACGCCGTCACCCAGGCCACGGATGAAGTGGCCCTCCATCGTGTTCAACGCATGGCGCAGCGTGTCTGAGTACGGGCCATAGTGGTGCTTCACGAACGGCAGCTTCAACGGCTCGCCAGCCTCCTGCAGAAAGTATGCGAGCTTCTGCACCTCGATCTTCGACAGCCCGTAGTTCAGCTCGCGGTAGGTGTCCAGCACCTTCACGATGGCGGCGCGGCCAGACGTCATGCGGGGCCGTTTGGTGCGCACGACCATGGTCTTCGGGTCTGGCGCGCCAGCGGGCTCGAACAGCCGTACCTCCACCTCGGGCAACGCCTCGAACGCGGCCTCGATCAACGGGCGCACATCGGCCCAGTCCAGGCCGCCGTTGCCACACCCCAGCGGCGGGATCGCAATCGAACGAATCCCCAGGTACCTGACTTGCGCGACCAGGTCGACCAGGCCATCGCGGATGAACTCGATCTTCGATGCACCGCGCCAGTGGTCTTTGGTGGGGAAGTTGATGATGTGGTTCGGCTTGACCAAACCACCGGAGTCGTGAATGAACATGCGGCCCGGGCGCACCTTGCCTGCCTTGCAAGCAACGGCGTACTGGGTGAAGTTGGCGGGCCAATTGTTCTTGAACTGCAGGGCGATACCCTTGCCCATCACGCCGACACAGTTCACCGTGTTGACGATCGCATCCACGTCGTCTTGCTTAAGCAGATCACCCTGGGTGAGCTTGATCACTATGTCTTGTCCTCAGAAGTACCAGCTCGGCATAACGTCAACGGTCAATCCTACGCCCGCCTGTGCCATCAGCGCCTGAACCTGCGCCCGACGGGCGGCGTCGATCACGCC
>JANOVJ010000098.1:0-6765 GCA_031417295.1 bacterium
GCCTGGCCTGGCGCATCACGCAGAACGATGTGCCCGAGGTGTTGTCGGAGGCCGTGGTCTATTCGCTCGACATGGGCGCGTTGCTGGCCGGCACCAAGTACCGCGGTGACTTCGAGCAACGCCTCAAGGGCGTGCTCAAGCAGCTCAAGGACCAGCCGCGCTCCATCCTGTTCATCGACGAGATCCACACCTTGATCGGCGCCGGTGCCGCCTCGGGTGGAACGTTAGATGCGAGCAATCTGCTCAAGCCCGCGCTCGGCTCGGGCGCAATGAAGTGCATTGGCGCGACCACCTTCAGCGAGTACCGCGGCATCTTCGAGAAAGACGCCGCGCTGTCGCGCCGGTTCCAGAAGATCGACGTGGTCGAGCCCTCGGTCGAGCAGACGGTGGAAATCCTGAAGGGCCTGAAGTCGCGCTTCGAGGAACATCACAGCGTGAAGTACGCGCTCGGTGCCCTGCAGGCCGCGGCCGAGCTGTCGGCCAAGTTCATCAACGACCGGCATCTGCCCGACAAGGCGATCGATGTGATCGACGAAGCCGGCGCGGCGCAACGCATCCTGCCGAAGAACAAGCAGAAGAAGACCATCACCCGCCTCGAAGTGGAAGAGATCGTCGCCAAGAT
The DNA here is from genome assembly GCA_031417295.1 of bacterium. Lineage (GTDB taxonomy): Bacteria > Pseudomonadota > Gammaproteobacteria > Burkholderiales > Burkholderiaceae_C > CAIKUF01. The sequence goes on from JANOVJ010000098.1 coordinate 623, forward strand.
CGCGCGCATCCCGCCGGCCAGTGTTTCCAATGATGACCGCGGCAAGCTGAAGAGCCTGGACCGCGACCTGAAAAGCGTCGTCTTCGGCCAAGACCCGGCGCTCGACGCGCTGGCCTCGGCGATCAAGATGGCGCGCTCGGGCCTGGGCAAGCCCGACAAGCCGATCGGCTCGTTCCTGTTCAGCGGCCCGACCGGCGTCGGCAAGACCGAAGCGGCGAAGCAGCTCGCCTACATCCTGGGTATCGAGCTGATCCGCTTCGACATGAGCGAGTACATGGAGCGCCATGCGGTGAGCCGGCTGATCGGCGCGCCGCCAGGCTATGTCGGCTTCGACCAGGGCGGCCTGCTGACCGAGGCGATCAGCAAGAAGACGCACTCGGTGCTGCTGCTCGATGAAATCGAGAAGGCGCACCCGGACGTGTTCAACGTGCTGCTGCAGGTGATGGACCACGGGACGCTGACCGACAACAACGGGCGCAAGGCCGACTTCCGCAACGTCATCATCGTGATGACCACGAATGCCGGCGCCGAGGCGATGAACAAGGCGACGATCGGTTTCACCACCAAGCGCGAGCAGGGTGACGAGATGGCCGACATCAAGCGCCTGTTCACGCCCGAGTTCCGCAACCGGCTCGACGCGACAGTGAGCTTCAAGGCGCTGGATGAAGAGATCATCCTGCGCGTGGTCGACAAGTTCTTGTTGCAGCTCGAAAGCCAGTTGGCTGAGAAGAAGGTCGAGGTCACGTTCACCGACAGCCTGCGCAAGCATCTGGCGAAGACGGGCTTCGACCCGTTGATGGGTGCGCGGCCGATGCAGCGCCTGATCCAGGACACGATCCGCCGGGCCCTCGCCGACGAGTTGCTGTTCGGGCGCCTGGTCGATGGGGGCCGGCTCACGGTCGACGTCGATGCCGAAGGCGCGGTGCAACTCGACATTCAGCCGGCGAAGAAGAGCGACAAACCCAAGGCCGAAACGGCGACGACGAGTTGATCCCGTTTCGCGTGCGAAGATGATTGCAAAAGGGGCCTTCGGGCCCCTTTGCTACGGCGTCAACGAGGCACTCGCCGAGGCCGTCGCCGCGGGGTCCTGGCGATAGAAGCCGGCGAGCAATTCGTACAGCGCTGGGTGTTCTTCGCGCAGGCCCAGCGGGGCGACGAAGAAGGTCTCGCTCGCCACCGCGAAGAATTCGTCCGGCGCCTCCGCGCCGTAGGGGTCGAGAAAGGTCTCTTCGTCGGCATCGACTTGCTCGCAGAGCGCCCGATAGTGCGCCTGCAGCACCTCGCCCCAGCGCACGCGGTCGGCGCGCGTCGCGAGCGGCGGCGTGCCATCGGCCGCGCCGTCACGCATGTCCAGCACGTGGGCGAACTCGTGGATGACGACGTTGTAGCCCCACTCGGCCGACTCGCCCGCGTCGGCCACGTCGCGCCACGACAGCATCACCGGGCCGCCTTCCATCGCCTCGCCGGAGAGCGTTTCGTCGTACTCGTGGACGACGCCGATGTCGTCGGTGTGCTCGCGCCGGGCCCGCACCACATCGGGATGGACGACGATGCCGACGAAGCCGTCGTACCAGTGCAGACCGAGCTCAAGCACCGGCAGGCACGCCTGCGCCGCGACGGCGACGGCCATCTCGTCGGTGACCGGCGCCTCGGCGGGCCCGCTGAATTCCTTGTTGGCCAGGAACAGCGTGGCCATGTCACGCAGCCGCTGCACATCCGCGGCCGCGCGTTGCGACAAGAACGGAAAGCGCGCCAAGGTCAGCGCCCACAGCGGATCGGGTATCGCGCGCCGGGCTACGGTGCGGGCGTCGCGGCGCTGGCGCAGCGCCTGCAACCAACCCGCGATCACGGCGCGCGGAGGTCGTGCGTTGGCTGCATCGCCTGCGCCGGGCTCAGGCGTGCGAAGCCGTTGCGGGTGAAGCGCAGCACTTCGGCGCGGCGTCGCTGCGGCGAGTGGTCGAGGTCCCAGTCGGTCAGCACGTGGCGCACATAGCCGGGCGCCATCGGCTCGCTGCCAGGCTGGTGGGTGTGGCCGTGGACGAGCACCGGCGTCGCGGCCTGGTGCATCCAGGCGACCGCTGCGGCGCCGTCGATGTCGGCCGCGTCGGCCGGCAGCATGCCGTTGGCCTGGCGCTGTTCGCTGGCGTGGCGCATCTGCGCGGCCGCCTGGCGCCGAACCTCCAGCGGCAAGGCCAGCCCCGCGGCCTGCCACTGCGGGCTGCGCACCAGTGTCCGGTAGCGCTGGTACTCGGTGTCCGAGAGGCACAGCGCGTCACCGTGGGCGAGCAGCACACGCTGCCCGAAGGCTTGCAGCACGGTCGGGTCGGGCAGGGCCATCACGCCGCAGTCATTGAGCATCTCGGTGCCGATCAGGAAGTCGCGGTTGCCGATCATGAACGCGACGCGGTGGCGGCTCGCAGCCTGCGCCAGCACCGCGGTGCAGCGGGCTTCGAAGCCGTGGTGGCGCGAGTCGTCCCCGACCCAGACGTCGAACAGGTCACCCAGAATGAACACCGCATCGGCCCGGGTCGCCTGCATGTAGGCTTCCCAGGCGGCGAAGGTCAGCGGCATGTCGGGCGCCAGATGCAGGTCGGAAATGAAGTCGATCTGCGACCACTCTGCCGGCGCCGGCAACTCCCAGAACGTGGGCAGGGCGGGAATCGTCGGCTGCGGCACGACAGGCTAGACCAGTGTGGCCGAGACGATCAACACGTCCTCCAGCGGCACGTCGCCATGGCCGCCGCGGTTGCCGGTCGACACGGCTTCGATCTTGTCGACCACGTCGTTGCCCGACACGACCTTGCCGAACACCGCATAGCCCCAACCCTGCGCGTTCTCGGCCTTGTGGTCGAGAAAGGCGTTGTCGCTCGCATTGATGAAAAACTGCGCGGTGGCCGAGTGCGGGTCGGAGGTGCGCGCCATGGCCAGCGTGTAGTGGCGATTCTTCAAGCCGTTGTTGGCCTCGTTGGCGATCGGCGCGCCCACCGGCTTTTGCTTCATGCCCGGCGCGAAGCCGCCGCCCTGGACCATGAAGCCCTTGATGACGCGGTGGAACACCGTGCCGTCGTAGTGGCCCTGCTTCACGTAGTCGGCAAAGTTCTTCGCCGAGTTCGGGGCCTTGGCATCATCGAGTTCGATGCGGATCGTGCCCAGGCTGGTGTTCAAGTCGATCTGTTGCGGCATGTCATTTCTCCAGGGTAGCGGTCTTGATGGTGACGGGTTGCACCGGCACGTCGCCGGGGCCGGTGGGCACGGCCTTGATCTTGTCGACCACGTCCATGCCCGAGACCACGCTGCCGAACACAGCGTAGCCGTTGCCGTCGCGTGAATTGGCGGCGTCGAGGAAGGCGTTGTCCTTGACGCTGATGAAGAACTGCGCGGTGGCCGAGTTCGGGTCGTTGGTGCGCGCCATCGCGACGCTGCCGCGCACGTTGTTCAGCCCGTTCTTGCTTTCGAGCGGGATCGGCGCGCGGACGGGCTTTTGCTTCAGGTCGGCTGTCATCCCGCCGCCCTGGATCATGAAGTTGTCGATCACGCGGTGGAACACCGTGCCGTCGTAGTGGCCGGCCTTGACGTATTCGACGAAGTTGGCAACCGACTTCGGCGCCTTCGCCGCGTCGAGCTCGATCACGATCTCGCCCATCGTGGTGGTGAGCTTGACCTTCTGCGACCAGGCGGGGCTGCTCAAGCCGAGCGCGAGCGCCAGGGCGGCGAGTGTCTTGGCGGTGGAGCCGAAGGGCAGCGTCAGCAATCTCATGTCTTGACTCCTTTGGGAATGAAAAGTGGTGGGCGCGCCGCGGGCGCGGTGAGTGGCTTGACGCCGGTTCGGCTCAAGGCGATGACGCGGATTTGGCGGCACGGCCCGGCGGCGCTGGCTGCGCCTCGGCAGGTTTGGCTGTGGCCTGCGCGCGCAGCGTTGCGATCTTCGGTTGCAGCCCAGCATGGGTCGGGTCGAGCACAAGCGCGCGGGCGTAGGCCTGCGCGGCAAGCCGCGTGTACACATCGCCAAGGTTTTCGTAGGCCGTGCCGTAGTTCGGGTTGCCGCGCACGGCGGCCTCCAGCGCAGCCCGTGCCTTGTCGTATTGGCCCTCGCCGGCATACAGCACCGCGAGGTTGTTGTAGGGCTCCGGCAGTTCCGGGTAGTCCTCGTTGAGCGACGTGAAAACGGCAATCGCTTCTGCTGTGCGCTTGCTGTCGGAAAGCACGATGCCCTTCAGGAAGCGCAGCTGCGGGTCCTTCGGTTTGGCCGCCAGGAACTGATCGAGCCTGGCCATCGCCTCGGTGGTTTGGCCGGCTTTTCGCAGCAGGTTGACCTCAGCCGCTTCATCGGCCAGCGTCAGGTTGGCCATGCCACACAGCAGCACAACCAGCAGCACGCGGGCGATCGTTGGAAAGCGGTTCATCGAGGTCGGGAGGAGGCCGCCGAGCAGCCACTGGGGAAGATGCGGAACGTCGGCCCGAAGGCCCGCCGCTATACTGATTCGATTGTAGTTCAGCCCTTGTTGTCGCCGGGCCTCGCTGCGCATTCGGCGCAGGTTGCGGCGGTTCTCCACCACCCCGAAAAAGCCTGCCCAAGCCCGCGCCGTTTCGTGCCGCAGGCGGGCCCATCGACGCCGATGAACCTGCGCATTCACAACACGCTTTCGCGATCCGTCGAGCCGTTCGCGCCCATCGCGCAGAACCACGTGCGGATGTACGTCTGCGGCATCACGATCTACGACTACTGCCACGTCGGCCACGCACGCTTTCTGATCGCGTTCGACATCGTCAGCCGCTGGCTGAAGACGCTTGGCTACCGTGTGACCTACGTCCGCAACATCACCGACATCGACGACAAGATCATCCGCCGTTCGCTCGAACGCGGCATCCCGATCCGCCAACTGACGACCGAGATGACCGCGGCGATGCACGAGGACACCGCGGCGCTTGGCATCGAGCCGCCCACATTCGAGCCACGGGCGACCGAGCACGTGGCGGGCATGCTGGCGATGATCGGCACGCTCGAAGCCAAGGGCCTGGCCTACCGCGCACCTGACGGCGACGTGAACTTCGCGGTCCGCAAGTTCCCCGCCTACGGCAAGCTCTCGGGCAAGTCGCTCGACCAGTTGCGCGCCGGCGAGCGCGTGGCCGTGCTCGGTGGCAAACAAGACCCGCTCGACTTCGTGCTCTGGAAAGCGGCCAAGGAGAGTGAACCCGACGACGCGAAGTGGGACAGCGCGTATGGCCGCGGCCGGCCGGGGTGGCACATCGAGTGCTCGGCAATGTGCAAGGCGCTGCTCGGCGAACAATTCGACATCCACGGCGGCGGGATGGACCTGACCTTCCCGCACCACGAGAACGAGATCGCGCAAAGCGAAGGGGCGAGCGAGAGTAGCCGCTTCGCCAACGTCTGGATGCACAACGGCCTGCTCAACCTCGACAACGAGAAGATGTCGAAGTCGCTCGGCAACTTCTTCACCATCCGCGACGTGCTGCAACGCTACGACGGCGAGACGCTGCGCTTCTACTTCCTGCGCTCGCATTACCGCAGCGCGCTGAACTTCTCCGATGCCAGCATCGCCGACGCGCGCAACGCACTGCGCCGCCTGTACACAGCGCTGGACGGCACGTCGGTGGCCGCCGAGCCGGCGATCGATTGGGTGCAGCCGCAGGCGGCCACGTTTCGCGCCGCGATGAACGAAGACTTCGGCACGCCCGAGGCGGTGGCGGTGTTGTTCGACCTCGCTGGCGAACTCAACCGCACCCGCTCACCTGCGACCGCCGCGTTGCTCAAAGGTCTGGGCGCGACGCTCGGCCTCCTCGGCCAGCCGCCGCAGGCCTTCTTGCAAGCGGGGACCGGCCTCGATGAAGCGGCCATCGCCGAACGCATCGAGGCCCGCACCGCCGCGAAGAAGGCACGCGACTTCGCACTCGCCGACGCGATCCGCGCCGAGCTGGCGGACAGCGGCGTCGAGCTGAAGGACTCGGCGCAAGGCACGACCTGGGTCAAGGCCTGAAATGACCAGCCCAAGACACCTGCGGTGTCGTCCCCCGAGGGGGGCTCAGCCCCCTTGGGAGCGGCCCGGCGAGGCCTGAACATGCCGCCCCGCACCGGCACACCGGAGTATTGGGACGAGGCCTGCAAGCACCTCGCCAAGCGCGAC